>JAEUJM010000001.1 GCA_016794585.1 Acidimicrobiales bacterium | reverse complement strand
GTTGCGCATCAGCCATCCGTCGCCGTCGGGTCGGCACTCCAGCATCTCGACGTCACGATCGCCCCCCTCCTCGAAACGGGTGAGGTACTCGGCTTCGTCGGTCTCGACCGCGAACACCTCGGCGATGGTGGCGTCGTAGGTCGTCTCCTCGGACATCTCCATGGCCGGATGCTAGGGCCCGCGGGCCCTCTCCACCGGGAGCACGACCGCGGTACCCGCGGTATTAGACAGGTTTGTACATGTCACTTTCGCTCGGCATTTGGGAATATGCGGGTGTTGGCATCCGCCTGTCATCCGCTGAGGAGCCCATGACCGCCACCCACGTGCAGGCCGCTCCCCCCACTCCCGCCGCGGCGGGCGGGGGTGGCCACGAGCACCGGCGTCTGCTGGTCGGCGATCTCGTCGTTCGTCGAGTGAGCTACCGCTCGGTGTCGCGCGTGGCCTGGCCGCTGTTCCTCGGCCTGTACGTCGGCGCCGTGTTCGTCGGCGTCGCCGCCTGGAACCTGGCCGCCCTCGCGGGCTGGTCCCCCGGCGAGCGAGACCTCGCCGGTGACGAGGTGTTCTGGACGGCCGTCGCCGCCGGCGTGGTCCTCGTGCCCCTCGGGGTGGCCCTCGCCCTCGCCACCACGGCGCTCTACAACGCCATCAGCGAGCGCACGGGCGGGATCGAAGTCGGGGTGGTCAGCCCTCGCCGCAGCCGACGCCGGCCGGTCGACTACTGAGAAAACGCCGGCCCTGACGTGCGCCGGGCCCGGACACCTGCGAAATTCTCCGGGTGAACCGGTGGCCATGGCTCGTCCTCGTGTTCGCGCTGGCCACCGGAGCGGCGTGTTCGAGCGGTGACGACGCGGCGTCGGTGGACCCGACGACCACCGTGGCCGCCGGCCCCGGCACCACGGCCGGGGGCCCCGACGCGACGGCCGGCCGGCCCCGGATCGTCCTCGGGGGCGACTCCGTGATGGGCAACCTCGCCCCGGGGGTGATCGCCGCCCTCGGCGACCAGGCGGACGCCCACTACCTCGCGCAGGCCCGCATCAGCGGCGACGCGGCCGCCCGACAGGCCTGGGCCGACACCATCGAGGAGCAAGACCCCGATCTCGTCGTCGTGCACGTGGGCTCGTGGGAGGTGCTCTCCCCCGACTTCCACCCCCATGACGCCGCCGGGTTCGACGCCTACGCCACCGAGCAGCTCGATCCCTTCGTCGAGCTCCTGACCAGTGGGGGTGCCGAGGTGCTGTTCATCGGGCCCGCCGCCGCCCGCGAGGAGCAGCGCACGGTGAACCTGATGAGCCTGAACCGCGAGCTGATCGCGCTGACCGAGCGCAACCCGGCGGTGGACTTCATCAATGCGGGCACCTACGTGAACGACCCCACCGGCGGGTTCACCGAGACCCTCCCGGGCCCCGGTGGCGTGCCGGTGCGCATCCGCCGCACCGACGACCTCGGCCTGCACCTGTGCCCGGCCGGGGTCGTGCGCCTCGCCACGCCGGTGCTCCAGTGGATCGATGAGCACCTCGACGAGCCCGTCACACCGGTCGAGGGATGGGACCACGGCTCGTGGTCGGAGCCGCCCGAGCTCGAGAAGCCCGAGCAGTGCCCCGCGGTCGGCTGACCTAGACCTCGCCCGCCGCCTCAGCCGCTGGCGGGCTCGACCCTGGACACGTCGTCGGCGCCGGTGTTGGCGACCCAGACGGCCCCATCGGCCAGCGCCATCCCGGCGGCCCCGCGTGCGGTCGGGATGGTCGCCTGGACGGCGTCGTCGGCGAGGCCGATCCGGGTGAGGGTGCCGTCGGTGGTGTTCGTGACCCAGAGCGCGTCGTCGGACACCACCATCGAGCCGATGCCGGGGCCGAGGTCGATGGTGGCGGCGACGTCGTTGGTGGCGGGGTCGATGCGCGAGACGGTGCCGGACTCGAAGCTCGAGGCCCACACCGCCCCGTCGCTGAAGACGACGCTGTGCGGTCGCGCGCCCACGGTGACCGTGGCCACCACCTGGTCCGTGGCAGGGTCGATGCGGGTGACGGTGTCCCCCGCGCTGTTGGTGACCCACACCTGCTCGTCGGTCGCCTCGACCCGCAGGGGCTCGCTCCCGACGTCCACCGTGGCCACGATGGCACCGGACGACGGGTCGATGCGGGTGACGGTGGCGTCATCGAAGTTCGTCACCCACACGGCGGTGTCGGTGGCGGACACCCCACGCGGCGACGGCCCCGCCGCCAGGGTGTCGACCACGTCACCCGAGGTGGGGTCGATGCGATCCACGGTGTCGTCGTCGAAGTTCGTGACCCAGACCGCGTCGGCCGTGGCCGCCACGCCCCGGGGCGAGCGTCCCACCGGGATGCGCTCGATGACCTGGTCGGTGGTGGCATCGATGCGGGTCACCACGCCGGCGTCGACGCTGTGGGTGACCCACAGGTCGGTCCCGGTCGCGGCGACGCCGACCGGGTCCGGGTCGACCCCGACCGACGCCACCACCGCGGGCTCGGTGAACGGGACCGGCCCGCCGTCGCGTTCGGTGCTGGGCGGGGTGCTGGTCGGCGTGCTGGTCGAGGGACCCGCGACATCGTCGGATGGCGAGTCGGAGCCCGAGCGGGACAGCCCGACGACGATCGCTCCCGCGACGAGGACGACGAGCACCAGCAGGGCCCCCACCAGGACACCCCGTGAGCGCGAGCCCGACCGGGGCGCGGGCGGGGCGGAGCGGGCGGCGGGCTCGGGCCCCGACGTTCGCTCGGCAGCGGGAGCCTCGACGAGAGGCTCTGGTTCGGGCGCCGCCGGCGGCGGTTCGGGCGCCGGCGGCGGCGGTGCGAGCTCGGGCTCGGGCTCGGGCTCGGGCGCCGACGGGGCAGGGGCCGCGGGGGCGGGCGTCTCGGGCGGGGGCACGGTGGGGATGCCCATGACCGTCGGCGAGGAGTCACCCGCGCCCTCGGCCGTCGGGGCCGGGTCGTCCGGGGTGCTGTGGGGGGCCAGGCGCAGCTCGGTGACCGCCAGACCGTGGGCCGCCTGGACCTCCTGGAGGCGTCGACCGAACGCCGCCGCCGTCTGCGGGCGGGCCGCAGGATCCTTCGCGAGGCACTGCTGCAGCAGCGCGGCGAGGTCGTCGGGAGCACCGGCCGCAGGGGGCGCCGGCGAGCGCAGGACCCGCGTGATGATGGCGGCGACGGGCTCGCCGTGCTGCTCGACGAAGGGCGGTCGGCCCACGATCAGCGTGTGGAGGGTCGAGGCGAGGCCGTAGATGTCCGAGCGCTCGTCGGGACGGTCGCCGGCGAGGAGCTCGGGAGCGACGTGGGCGACGGTGAGCGAGGCCGTACCGGTGGTCGTGCCCGACGAGCCATCGACCGCGGCGATGCCGAAGTCGCCCAGCTTGGCCTCCCCGAACGGACCGACGAGGAGGTTCTCGGGCTTGAGGTCCCGGTGGAGCGTGCCGGCCGCGTGGGCGGCGCCGAGCGCACCCGCCACCTGCACCCCGACGCTCACCGCCTCCTTCCACGGGAAGGGGGCGATGCTCAGGCGGTCGCCCATGCTGCCGCCGGACAGGTACTCCATGGCCAGGAAGGGGTGGCCGTCGTCGGCCACGCCGGAGTCGTACACGGCCACGACGTGGGGATGCCACGAAAGCGCGCCCATGGCGCGGCATTCGCGGTCGAAGCGCTCCCGGTCCCGCTCCGTGAGGTCGACGACGGAGAGGACCTTCACGGCTACGACGCGATCGAAACGCTCTTGGCGGGCGCGGTAGACCACCCCGAACCCACCCTTGGCGACCTGCACCAGATCGGTGTAGCCCCCGATCTGCGGCGGTGGCACGGCGTCAGCGTACGGCAGCAGATGGGTACCGTGCTGGCCATGCACGTCGACCCGGACAGCCTCCGCCGAGCCGTCGACGCGCTCGGCGCCATCGAGCTCGAGAGCAATGAGCTGTCGCCGGTCCTCTCCGACGCCGCCGCCTCCATCACCGAGCTGATGTCGGCGACGGGGACGGGCATCATGCTCGCCGACGAGGGCGCCGTGCTCCGCTACGTCAGCGCGACCGACGAAGCGGCCCGACTCCTCGAACAGGTCCAGGAGGAGAAGGGCGTCGGACCGTGCATCGACTGCGTCGTGGTCAACGAGGCCGTGGTCTCCGGCGATCTCGCCCTGGACGAGCGGTGGCCCACCGTCTCGGCGGTGGTCGTGCCCGCTGGCGTCCGCAGCATCGTCGGCGCCCCGGTGCTGCTCGGCGGCGCGCCGGTGGGCTCGCTCAACATCTACGACGCCGCCCCACGCGAGTGGGACGAGAGCGACCTCCACGCGGCCCGCACCCTGGCGCGCAGCTTCAGCGCACTCCTCGAGCAGGCCCTCCGGACCCTCCGCGGCGACCAGCTCGTCGAGCAGCTCCAGTACGCGCTGGACAACCGTGTGGTCATCGAGCGGGCGGTCGGCTACCTCATGGCCAGCCTGGGCGTCGACACCGTCGAGGCCTTCAACCGGCTTCGACGCCGTGCCCGCTCCGAACGGGCCGCCGTGGCCGACGTCGCCGCCGGGCTCCTGGCCGACGGGGTCGACCCACCCACAGGGTGGTAGTCGCCGGGTTCATCTCCCGATAGCGTCGGGAGCAGCCCGGTCGGACCCTGACCCCTGTCCCTCCGTTCGCAAGCCCGTGGACGAAGCAGGACACTCAGGAGGTCGAGGCCGATGGTGGCGTTGCCGCACAGTGCATGGTCGAGTTCCTCGCGCGACGGCACCCTCGAGATCGCCCTGGCCGGTGAGATCGACCACGCCAACGCCGAGGACCTCTTCACCCGTCTCCGCCTCGAGCTCGAGGAGGTGCCCGCGCAGGTCGTGCTCGTCGACCTGAGCGGCGTCCTGTTCATCGACTCGAGCGGTCTCCGGCTGCTCCTGCGCTCGAAGGACTCGGCCGAGGCGTGCGGCGCGAGCTTCGTGCTGCGTGGCCTGCGCCCGCAGGCTCGACGCCTGTTGGCGGTCAGTGGCCTCACCGAGCACTTCACCGAGGGGTGAGCGGGGCCGGAGCGGGGTAGGAGGACTCCGACCACGGCCCGAGGGACTCGAGGAGGAGGCGTTGGAAGGCGAGACCGCGAGGGCGCAGGTCGCCGTGCCCGATCGCGACACCGTGCTCTCGGAGCGCTATCGCCTGCACCGTCTCATCGGTGCCGGCGGCATGGGCAGCGTGTGGGAGGCCGAGGACCTCGTCCTGCACCGCCGGGTGGCGGTGAAGCTGCTCCAGAACCTCCACGCCGACGACCCGGTCGCCGCGGCCCGGTTCGAGCGGGAGGCGCAGACCGCGGCGCGGCTGAGCCACCCGCACCTCGCCGTGGTCTACGACTACGGCGGGGCCGACGACCGCATGTTCCTCGTCATGGAGCTCCTCGAGGGCGAGACCCTGGCGCACCGTTTGCGCCGCGGTGCCCTCCCCCCGGACGAGGCCGCCGCGGTCATGGCCGAGGCCGCCGAGGCTCTGGCCGCGGCTCACGAGCGCAGGGTGGTGCACCGCGACGTGAAGCCCGCCAACCTCATGCTCACGCCGAACGGGGCCAAGGTGCTCGACTTCGGCATCGCCGCCTCGGGGAGCGGCGCACCCCTCACCGCCACCGGCCTCATCATCGGCACCGCCGCCTACCTCGCGCCCGAACGGGTCCAAGGGCGCTCGGCCACCCCGGCCAGCGACGTGTACTCGCTCGGCGCCGTGTTGTACGAGGCCCTCACAGGCCAGCCGGCCTTCGGGGGCGACACCCCCGCGGAGGTCGCCCTCGGCCACGTCCACCAGGCCGCGCCCGACATCCGGGCCGTGGCGCCGACCGTCCCGGCCGAGCTCGCCGACGCCTGCGGCGCGGCCCTGGCCAAGGACCCGGCCGTGCGCCCCGCCGCCTCCGAGCTCGCCGACCGACTGCGCCACGCCTCGACGAGGGCACCCGAGCCGGCCACGGCGGTCGTCGACACCGGGACGGCCGTGATCGCCGCCCCCCTCGGCCACGCCGCGGCCGAGTCCCCTCCCCCGCTCGCGCCGTCGGGCCGGGACCGGGCCGGACGCGGCCGCCTCGTGCTGTTGGCGGTGCTCACCGCGGCCGTGCTCGCCATGCTCCTCCTGATCGCGTACGGGCTGAACCGGGAGGACGACCCGGAACCGGCCGTGTCACGCTCGCCGGACGTCGTGGCCACCGCCACCACGGCGCTCCCCGCGGCGACGACCGCCGCCACGGCACCGCCGACCACGGCGGCACCAGCCACCACCGCCGCGCCCACCACGGCGGCGCCGACCACGGCGGCTCCCGCCGACGCCGAGGCCGCCCTCGGCGACGCCGCGTTGGCCTACCTGGCCGCGCTCGATGCCGGCGACCTCGACGGGGCCTGGGCCCGGACGTCCCCGGAGTTCCAGCGCCGGCAGGACCGGGAGTCGTGGTCGTCGTTCTGGTCGGGGTTCGACTCGATCGAGGTGGTCGGCCCGGTCCAGGTGGAGGGTCGCCCAGGGGGCGTGACCGTCCCGGTCAGCTTCGACGGCCGGACCGAGCGCTACCGCATGACCCTGGTCGAGGGCCCGACTGGCTGGCTCGTCGACGGGCCCGTGGGACGTGAGCGCGGGCGCCACGGCGATCGGGACCGCGACGACGGGCCGGACCGGCGTGGCGGGGAGGACGAGGACGGGTGACCCGATCGGTGCGGCGCGGTACCGTTGCCCGTCCCCTCCACCAGCCCGCAGGAGGCCGTCATGGGGTTCTTCAAGAAGATCGGTGAGTCGATGCAGGGCGCGGTCGCACCGCAGAGCCCGGAGCAGGTCATGGCCCAGCAGCGGGCCATGGGCATCGACACCGCCAACTTCGGCGGCCCGTCCAACGCCGCCGTCGCCGACGACGACCCCATCTGGGAGCCGGTCGAGGGCGTCAGCCTCCAGGACTACGCCCGCGTGGGCAAGGCCGCCCAGGGCAAGGGTGTCACCGACGAGGCGGGCATGAAGGTGGTGGCCGAGGAGATGGGGTTCGACGGCGACGCCTTCCTCCGTGCGTCGACAGTGTGGATCCAGCGCATGGGCCAGCAGATGGCTGTCGGCCAGCGCTACCGCGCCTTCCTCGACGCCAGCTGATCAGGGAGCGCCGAGCACGGCGTCGGCCGTGGTCGTCGAGCCTCCGGCGATCACGAGGTCCGACCCCCCGTCGTAGGTGGGGCTGTCGGGCCAGTACTCCTGGGCGCGCCCGCCGGTGAGGTCGAGGTAGGTGGCCCGGTAGACCCCTGCAGGCAGCCCGTGGATGGTGTAGGCACCGTCCGCCCCCGTCACCGCGCCGGCGACGATGCCCTGCGGGCCGATGGCCACCACCCACGCGCCCGGGAGCGGGACGCCCCCGGGATCCGCGGTGACGGTGCCGGCCATGGACCCGAGCGCCGGGACGAGGGCGGCGTCGGCCGTCTCAGGGGCGGTGACGATGACGGAGTCACCCAGGCCCGTGTTCGGCAGCCCGTCGTACCACTGCATGTGGTGGCGCCCGTCGAGGGCCACGAAGGCGAGCCGGTAGTCCCCGGCGACCAGGTCGAGGGTGTACTCGCCCGCTCCGTCGGTGAAGGTCGTGCGCACCGACTGGTAGTCCGCGGCACGCAGGGCGACGACCAGGATCTCGGGCAGCGGATCCCCCGTGGCGGCGTCGGTCACCGTGCCCGTCAGCAGCTCCCCGCCGGGGGTGACGGTCTGCCTCGGGAGCGACCCGTCGGCGACCGTGGTCGACCCACCGGCGACCACCACCGGCGTGGCATTCGGGACGTTGGGCGAGTGCGGGTGGAACTCCGGGGTGTGCGCCCCGGTGGGGTCGACGTAGCCGACCCAGTGGTTGCCGGCGGGGAGATCGGGAAGGGTGAACTCGCCCGACGGACCCGTCACCACGCCCGCCTCCGGCGACGAGGAGGGGCCGCCGATGCTCAGCGCGATCGCACCCTCGAGCGGGTCCCCGCTCACCTGGTCGGTGATGGTGCCGGCGATCTGCCCGCGCGTCGGCGCCATCTCGGCCGCCACCGCCTCCTGGGCACCGTCCCCGACGACCACCAGCGTGGGCGTCGGTCGGCCATGGAAGCCTGCCCCGTGCGCGGCGGTCGGGTCGATCAGGTAGAGGAAGTAGGAGCCCGCTGGCAGCACGGATGCGAACGCACCGTCACCGTCGGCGACCGCGCCGCCCGCGAGGGAGAAGTCGGACGTCCGCAGGGCGGCCACCCAGATGCCGGGGAGCGGTGCGTTCGAGACCTCGTCGGTCACCACACCGGCGACCGAGCCGGTGTCCGCGGGGTAGGTGACCGCGACGTCCACCTGGTTCGACGCCACGGGCGGGCTCTGGTCCCCGTCCGCGGTGGCCACGTTGGTGTGGGTGCCGAGATCGGCGAGGGAGGGCACGAAGGTGCAGTCCACGGTGACCGACTGCCCGCTCGCCAGGTCGGCCAGGGGCTGCGAGCACCCCGGGGCCCCGGGGTCGTCGACGTACAGGCCCGTGAGGGTGAAGGGCCCGCCGTTGTGCACCGTCACGTGGTAGTCGATCGTGCCCCCGATGACTGCGGTGGTCTGGTCGGCGGACTTGGTCACCTCGAGGCCGCAGGCCGTGCGGAACTGCTCGTAGTTGCGGTCGCTGTTCGAGCCGGTGACGTCGCGGTCGGACTCGAAGGCGATGCTGCTGCCGTCCCGGGCGATGGCGGGCGCCCGGTTGCCGCCTCCGCCGACGGGGGTGGCGGTGATCTGGGTGATGCCGTCCGCCTCGTCCCAGGCGAAGATCTCATTGGTCAGATCGCTGTTGGCGCCGGTGAGGTCACGGCTGGACTTGAAGGCGAGGCGGGTGCCGTCGGCCGCCAGCGACGCCCCGTCGCTCGACCCGCCGGTGGTGGCGGTGACCTGGGTGATGGTGGGCCCGGTGGCGTCCCACAGGAAGATCTCCTGGTTGGCATCTGCGTTTCCCCCACCGAGGTTGGCGGTCGACCGGAAGGCGATCCGGCTGCCGTCGGCAGACAGCGACGGGCTGTCGCTGGCGCCGCTCGCGGCCGTCGTGACCGCGGTGGTGGCCGGTCCGGACGCGTTCCACAGGAAGATCTCGTTGTTGCCCTCACTGTTGGCGCCGCCGATGTCACGGTTCGAGCGGAAGGCGACCATCGATCCGTCCGCGGAGATGGCCGGGTTCCCGTTGATGCCTCCGGTGGTGTTCGTCACCTGGGTGGTGGCGGCCCCGGCCACCGCCCACCGGAAGATCTCCTGATTCAGGTCCGAGTTGCCTCCGCTCGTGAGGTCGGCATCGGAGGAGAAGGCCACGTGGGTGCCGTTGGCCGCCAACTTGGGGGCGGCGTTGGTCCGGCCGGTGGGTGAGGTCGTCACCTGGGTCAGGGAGGGACCGACGGCGTCCCAGAGGAAGATCTCGTTGTTGCCGTCGCTGTTCGAGCCCGTGAGGTTCTTGCTCGACTGGAAAGCGACGCGCTGGCCGTCGGCGGAGATCGACGGCACGTTGACCCCGCCGGAGCCCGTCGTGGTGGTCACCTGGGTGAAGGTGGTGGTCTCGACGTCGTAGACGAAGATCTCGTTGTTGCCGTCCGCATTGGTGCCGACGTAGTTGCGATCGGAGACGAAGGCCATCCGACTCCCGTCACCGTCGTAGGACACGTTGACGTTCGATCCCCCGGTGCTGACCGTCACCTGGTCGACCACGGAGCAGACCGGTGACGCCGCTTCGGCTGCGGGCGCACCCGCGGCCAGCAGGGTGATGAAGAGCGTCCCGACGGCCGTCAGCGCCCAGTGCACATCGGTCCTGCGCTTCACCGTGGCCACCCCCACTCGTTCGGCGCGGTCGCACCGGTCGGCCGATCGTAGACGCGCCGACGACAACCGCCTGCACCATCCCGGGCACCGCGCTAGGGTCCGCCCGGGTGCATGTACACACCTGTACATGCGGCGGGTCGGAGGGTGCGGTGCAGGCAGTGCGGGTGCTTCGCTTCAGTGGACCCCGTGAGCACGCGCACGCCCTGCTGGCCATGGCGGCCAAGGCCAGCCTCGCCGCCTGCGAGCTCACCGGCCGCGGGCGTGAGACCGAGTGCTGGATCGAGCTCGCCATCCCCTTGACCCGGTCCGCGGGTGTGGACGACGAGCAGGTCGCCCGGTCCATGGAGCACACCGTGGAGCGCCTCGGGGCGGGCTATCGGCTGCGGGAGTACCTGACCGAGATCCGCCCCGACCCGGCGGGCGGGACGGCCTGAGCGCTGCGCTAGGAGAACAGGCGACGCAGCCGGAAGGCGATGCGCTTGGGGATGCTCGAGCGCGGCGGGGGCCCGGTGACCTCAAGCTCGGGCTCGGGCTCGGGCTCCGGGTCGGGCACCGACTGCTCGGTGACGATGCACGTGCCCGGGCAGGCGGCCGCAGCCTGTTCGACGGCCGCCTCCTTGCCCTCGGGCACCTCGGCCCAGTGCGTGAAGCCGCCGGCATCCTCACCGAGGGCGGTGCCGCCCTCCTGCACCATCGCCAGGCCGTCGTCGGCCATGACGAAGACCTCGGGCACCGCTCGCGCGCAGTCGCCCGCGCCGGTGCACACTTCCCGCTCGATGCGAACCCGCATGGTCACGCTCGATCCTCCGCGAACGACATCAGGACGCTGCACCGTAGGTCACGGGGCACCCTGACGAGGAACTGACACACCGAGTGGAGGTGAGCGGATTCGAACCGCCGGCCTCTACGTTGCGAACGTAGCGCTCTAGCCAACTGAGCTACACCCCCGGAGGGAGACGCCAGCGTAGCGGAGCGGCCGCGCTCCCCGGCAGTCGACGGGCGCAGGCGCCGCCGGGTAGCGCGGATGGGCCGAATGGCTCAAGGCGCCGCCCTGATCGGCCGTTGCCTGACCCATGGAACTGGGAACCAAGACGAGAGGGACCCGGGTGTTGCGCTTGGCGGCCGCCACCCTGCTGGTCCTGCTGATGGGATCGACGCTCACGGCCTGCCAGTCGTCCGAGCAGGCGCGCGTGGCGCAGCTGGTCAACCAGACCAGGGCGCAGTACGGCCGCAGCTACCTGCGGGACAACCTGCAGCTCGACCAGAAGGCCCAGGCGTGGGCCGAGTACCTCGCCTCGCAGAACACCCTCAAGCACTCGAACCTGCCGAGTGGCATCAGCTACCAGTGGCGCTCGCTGGCCGAGAACGTCGGTTACGGCGGCTCCATCGAGCAGGTGCACCAGGCCTACCTGAACTCGGCCGGCCACCGGGCCAACATCTTGGACCCCCGCTGGAACTACATGGGGACGGGCGTCGCCTGGCGTGGCAACCGGGTCTTCACCGTCCAGGTGTTCATGCAGTATTGACCCCGCCGGCCCCTCAGGGGGTCGGGTAGGTGGCGGTGAGGTCCCGGGGCACGAGGGAGAAGCCGCTCCAGTGGGCGTCCATCACGTCCTCGTCCTCGTCACGGGGCAGGTGGTGGAACGAGGTGCCGTACCACAGCACCACGTCGGCGCCCCCCAGGCTCTGGCCGTTGGCGAAGTCCGACAGGTCGCCGCCGCAGCCTCCCGAGGTCGAGTTGTGCGAGGCGAAGACCTCGCAGGCGGCGAAGCGGGTGGCGTACAGCTCGTTGTGGGTGAAGGGCTCGTAGCTGGGGCCCCGGAAGATGGCGTCGGTGCTGGGCAGCAGCTCGTAGGAGATGCGGTGGCCGTCGGCGTTGGTGGTGGCGGTGTCGATGACCCGCCACGACCGGAAGCTCCGGGGCTGCACCCGCCGGGCCTGCTCGGTGGTGAAGGCCGTGCGGGTGTTGGTGAAGGTCTGGCGGTCCGCGCTGGGGGCGGCGGCCAGCTCCTGCACGCGGTCGGCGCCCGTGCCGGCGAGGTCGAAGTCGAGTCGCCAGTAGAAGTCGTGCATGTGGGCGACGGCGTAGCCGTTGGCGCCGACGTGCCACCCGGTGGCCGGGCCGCCGCCGTACATCTGGAGCTGGCCGGTGGCCCCCACCGCCGGGTGGATGGTGCCGTCGTCATCGAAGGTCCACTGGACGATGTAGTTGTAGGCCCCGATGGCCGAGACGCTGAAGAGGTTCAGCGACTCCCCCTGGGCCTGGTCGTCGTAGGCCTTGTAGGCGTATCCCGTCGCCAGCACCTGCCGGCACAGCACGTCCTGGGTGCCGTCGCTCAACAGGACCCCGTTCGGGCACTCGGCGGCGGTCAGCTCGTCGAAGTTGAAGCCGAGGCCGAAGTCGGACACGTCGTGGAAGCGGGCCACGTTGCTGTCGTAGGGCACGTGGATCTGGGAGAGGTTCATCTGGGCCAGCACGAGGGTGGCAGAGCCCCCTGGGGGCGTGTAGGTGACGTCGTGCAGGACGATGCCCTCCCGGGCCCGGCTCTCCCAGCACATGGACCACGAGCCGCCGTTGGGCAGCGTCTCGTCGATCTGGAAGTCCACCGAACACCCGCCTTCGCCGGCGGCATCGGCCCGCGGGGCGAGGACGGGGACGAGCGCGAGCGCACCGAGCAGGACGGCGACCAGCCCGGTCCCGAGCATGCGGCGGGCGCTCACGTGCCCCCCACACCGTCGGCGGTGAGCACCACGCCGTCGGAGAGGTCGACCAGCGGGAACAGGTTGATGAGCACGTGATCGTCGGTCTGGATGAGGAACTGGGCGCACCGGTGGATGCCACACTCGGCCGCCTCGCCCTGGGCGACGGTGGGAACCGCCTCCGCCAGGAAGACGATCGGCTCGACGATGAGCTCGGCGGCGGGATCGACGAGGGGGGCTCCGGTGGCTCGCAGGTGCTCGGCGTCGAGCCGCTCGCGGAAGTCGGGATCGGCGAAGAGCAGGTCGAGCGCCCGCTGCGCCTCGACCTCCACGAGGGGCAGCTGCGTGCCCTGGACGACCTGCGTGTCGTCGACGGTGCCGTCGGCGAGGTCGACGAGCGAGACGGTCAGCGTGTCGTCGGCGTAGGAGTACTCGTAGACGTCGGCCCGGCGCAGGTCATCGGCGCCTTTGTCCTCGACGTGGCGCTCGACGAGCAGCACGAGGTGCTCGGGCAGGCCGTTGGCTCCGAGGGATTCCGGGCCCGCTGACTCGGGTGCCCCCGACTCGGGGGAGACGCCGCCGTCGTCGAGCGCGGCCCGGACCTCCTCGGCCGACAGGGGGTCGGTGCCGCGCCGGGTGTCGTCACCCTGCGCGCCGGCGAAGGTCGACCCCGCCGCCGCCACGCCGAGGGCGAGTACGGCGATGCCGATGCCCCACCCCACGCCACGCCGCATGGCGGGAGCGTACCGACCGACGGGTGGCTAGTTGGCGCTCTGGCGCAGGAGAGGCTCGCCAGGCTGCCAGCCGCCACCGGTCTCGAGGAGGCGGGAGGGCTCGGCCTCGTGGTTCTGGTGCGGGAGGAAGGCCACCTTGATGTCGCGCTCGGCCTTGGACCGCTGCATGGTGATCAGCAGGTACACGTAGCCGCCGAGGGCCACGTCGACGAGCAGGTGGAGCAGCAGCGCGGGCGTGCCGAGGACGAGGCCCATCAGGAGCGTGACCGCGCTGGCCGCGAGCAGGGTGTAGAGCACGTCACGCCGGCGCTTGCGGGCGGCACGGGCGGAGAGGACCGCCGCGGGCGGACCCTGGCGACGCTCGCCGTCGGGCTCGGGCGCGACCTGCAGATCGGGGGCCGGGGCCAGGAGGTACGTGGCCTCGACCTCGGGCTCGGGCTCGGGCAGCGGGAGGCCGTTGGCACCGAGGATGGTGAGCCCGGCGTCCTGGGGGGCGGGCACCAGGCGGGGGCCGCCGCCGCCCTGGAGCGGGTGGCGCGAGCCGGCGGGCAGGGGGCCGTCCAGGGGTTGGGGTCCCTGCACCGAGCGGCCGTGGACCGGCAGGTAGGTGGACACGTGCCCGCCCGAGCGGGCGTTCGGCGCCGAGCGCTCGAGGCTGTCGAGCTTCTGGCGGAACGAATGCACTGAACTTCCCGAACCGCTCCCCCCACGGTTGCGCAGGTAGGGCGGCAAGAGCACCGCCACCCACATCACAACGAGGATCAGGAGCACGATCGGAGTCAACGCGTAGTCACACCTTCTGAGGGAACAGGGGTCCTGCGGATGCTGCTGGGTGCTGCGGAGGCCGGCAGGGCGGCTGTTGCGTTCCGCCAACGAACATTGCAGTTCTACTACAAATGCAACACGGAGACTAGCAACCCCGTCACGAGGGCAGGAGCAGGTGCCGCCCGCACGGGCCTCCCGGGGGCCCGGGGGACGACGCCACTACACTCCCGCCATGCCTGACGGTGGCCTCACCCATCTGGACCCGCTCGGCCGTGCCCGCATGGTCGACGTCGCCCCCAAGGAGCAGACGCACCGCCGGGCCGTGGCCCGCGGCAGGGTGCACATGGCCCCCGAGACCACCTCGCTCGTGGCCAAGGGCGCCATCGGCAAGGGCGACGTGCTCTCGGTGGCGCGGGTGGCCGGGATCCAGGCCGCCAAGCGGGCACCCGATCTGATCCCGCTGTGCCACCCGCTGCTGGTCAGCTCGGTCCTGGTCAACTTCCAGATCGCCGACGCCTTCATCGAGGTCGAGGCCCACGTCGAGACCGTCGACCGCACCGGGGTCGAGATGGAGGCCCTCACCGCCTGCTCGGTGGCGGCCCTCACGATCTACGACATGTGCAAGTCGGCCGATCGCAGCATGGTCATCGGCGACATCGCCCTGTGGGAGAAGACGGGCGGACGGTCGGGCACGTACCGACGAGCCGCCGAGCTGGGCATCGACGAGGACGACGGCCTCGGCCTCTGATCGCCGGCTACCCGCCGATCTGGCTCATCGAGCGCCGGGGGCGGATGAAATGCACCTTGCCGATCGCGTGACCCGCCCACTTGGCGGTCACCGCCTGCTGGAGCACCGCCGACAGGTCGTCGTCGGAGCCGCCTGAGCGGATCACGGCGCGCAGGTCGAACTCGTCCACCGCGAACAGGCAGTTGCGCAGCTGGCCGTCGGCGGTGAGTCGGATGCGGTCGCACGAGTCGCAGAACGGCTGGGTGACGCTCGGGATCACACCGATCTCTGCGCCCCCGCCCTCCCCGCCGCCGTCGCGGTAGCGGAAGCGCTCGGCCGGCTGGCTGCCGCGCGCCACCGGCTCGAGCGGATAGACGGCGTCGATGGCGGCCACGATCTCGGCCTGCGGGACCACCTGGTCGCCGTGCCAGCCCTGGCCGGCGTCGAGGGGCATGAACTCGATGAAGCGGACGGTGACGCCGCGCTCTCGACCGAAGGTGGCGAAGTCGACGGCCTCGTCGTCGTTGACGCCCCGGATCATCACGACGTTCAACTTCACCGGCGCGAGCCCGGCGGCCACGGCGGCGTCGATCCCGGCGAGCACCCGGTCCAGCTCGTCGCGCCGGGTGAGTGCCTCGAAGCGGTCCGCCCGCAGGGAGTCGATGGAGATGTTGATGCGGCGAAGACCGGCCGCCGCGAGATCGTCGGCCATGGCCGCGAGCGTGGCCCCGTTGGTGGTCAGGGCCAGGTCCGCGGCGAGTGCGGAGAGCTTCGCGACCAGTACCGGCAGGTGGGCCCGGACCGTCGGCTCGCCCCCGGTGAGGCGGATGCTGTCGAAGCCGTGGCGCTCGACCAGCACGCGGGCGACCCGCTCGATCTCCTCGAACGTGAGCAGCTCGTCTCGGGGCTGCCAGACCATGCCCTCCTCGGGCATGCAGTAGGTGCAGCGGAAGTTGCAGCGGTCGGTCACGGAGATGCGCAGGTCGCGATGCACGCGCCCGAACGTGTCGACCAGCTCCCCCGGCATCAGCCCAGGGTACCGAGGTCCCCCAGCGGCACGATCTCGACGTTGCCACCGGCGGCGACCCCGTCGCCGTCACGGAGCACGGCGAGGGCGTTGGCGGCCGCGGTGGCCGCCAGCTGGTGCGAGCCCTGGCCGCCGGTCGGGCGGACGTGGAACGCCCCGTCCTCGTAGGTGGCGACGACCCGGGCGAAGTGGGTCTTGCCGTCGGGGCGCCGGCGCAGGTCGTCGTCGGCCACGGCGGTGAGGCGGGTCCGGTCGAGCTCCGTGTGCCCCATCATCTTGCGGAGGCCGGGTCGGGCGAACAGCTCGAACGACACGAGCGACGACACCGGGTTGCCCGGCAGCCCGAACACCGGTGTGCCGGCGATGGTGCCGAAGGCCAGCGGCTTGGCCGGCTTGATGGCCACCTGCATCCAGCGCATGTCCCCGAGGCGGTCGAGGACCACCTTCACGAAGTCGAAGTCGCCCATGCTCACGCCGCCACTGGAGATGAGGGCGTCGCACTCGGCGGCACCGGCCTCGAACGCGGCGGCGATGGCGTCCTCGTCGTCGGCGATCCGGCCGAGGTCCACGGGCACGCAGTCCGCCCGGGCCACCAGGGCCAGCAGCATGCGCCGGTTGGAGTCGCGGATCTGGCCCGGGCCGAGCGGCTCGGGGCCGTCGACGAGCTCGTCGCCCGTGGACACCACCCCCACCCGCGGCCGGGGGTGGACGGGGACGCGGCGGACCCCGACGCTGGCGAGCACCCCGAGGTGGGCGGGCGTGAGCGCGGTGCCGGCGGGGAACACCTGCTGGCCCGCCTGGAGGTCGTCCCCGGCGCGCCGCAGGTGGTTCCCGACCTCGACGGCCACGGTGACGGCCACGGTGGCGCCGTCGTCGGAGAGGGTCGTGCGCTCGACCATCACGACCGCGTCGGCGCCCGCCGGGAGGGGCGCGCCGGTCATGATGCGCACCGCCTGGCCCGGGCCCACCGTGAGGTCCGGGGGCGCGCCGGCGGCCAGGGTGCCCACGACGGCCAGGCGGGCAGGGGCGTCGGCCGTGGCGCCCGCGGTGTCCGCCGCCCGGACCGCGAAGCCGTCCATGGCGGTGTTGTCGAACGGAGGCACCGCCTCGGCGGCGTCGATGTCGACCGAGGTGACGAGGCCGAGGGCGTCGGCGAGGGGGATCGCCTTGGGGTGGCCGACGGTGCAGCCGGCGAGCACGAACTCGCGGGCCTCGTCGAGGGGCAGCACGGCTAGACGATCTTCTCGCGCTCGACGAAGTCGGCGAGGAACGCCCGGAAGTCGGCGCCGAGGTCGTCGCGGTCGACGGCGAGCTCGACCGTGGCCCGCAGGTAGTCGAGCTTCTGGCCGATGTCGTAGCGGCCCTCGTCGAACACGTAGCCGAAGACGTCCTCCTCGGCGAGGAGGAGGGCGATGGCGTCGGTCAGCTGGATCTCGCCGCCCACGCCGGGCTCGACCCGGTCGAGGCAGTCGAAGATGGCGGGGGTGAAGACGTAGCGACCCATCACCGCGAGGGTGGACGGGGCCACCTCGGGGGCCGGCTTCTCGACGATGTCGAGGATCTGCACGAGGCCGTCGTCGCCCTCGACCGGCTCGGGCCGGGCACACCCGTACGAGGAGATCTCCTCGATGGGGAACTCCTTCAAGGCCACCACCGAGCGCTGACGCTGCTCGTAGACCCCGATCATCCCCTCGAGGACCTGGGAGCGCTCGTCCATGATGTCGTCGCCCAACATGACGACGAATGGGTTGTCCCCCACGTGTTTGCGAGCCACCGCCACGGCGTGGCCGAGGCCGAGGGGCTCGCCCTGGCGGACGTAGTGGATGTCGGCCAGCTCGGCGAGCTCGCGGATGTCGGCCACGTCCTCCGTCTTGCCTTTCTGCTCGAGGTAGTACTCCAGCTCGAAGTTGCGGTCGAAGTGGTCCTCGATGGCCCGCTTGCCCCGTCCGGTGATGATGAGGATGTCGTCGATGCCGGCCCGCACCGCCTCCTCCACCACGTACTGGATGGCGGGCCGGTCGATGATCGGCAGCATCTCCTTGGGCTGGGCCTTGGTGGCCGGCAGGAAGCGGGTGCCGAGGCCGGCGGCGGGGATCACGGCCTTCTTGACCGTGGGGGAGGCGTGGGTCATGGCTCGTCTCTCGGGGGGCTCGGGTGGCTCGGGGCGCGGGACAGGCGGAACGCGGGCTCCTGGCCGTGCCGGAGCCTGGTGATGTTCTCATGGTGGCGGGCGATCACGCAGAGCGAAACACCAGCGGCCACCGCGACCTCGGCGGGTGGACGCCCTCCGAGGGCCAGCACGACGGGGAGGGCGAGGGCCATGGCGATCGACGCGACCGACACCCGCCGCGCCACTAGTGCGGTCGTCACGAACACCGCGCCGACCGCGAGGCTCAGCAACGGGTACACCACGATGACCATCCCGCTGGCGGTGGCCACGCCCTTGCCGCCCCGGAAGTGCCGGGTCACCGGGGCGACGTGGCCGAGCACGGCGGCGGCGCCGCAGGCCAGGCCGAGGAGGGTCCCGCCGACCGCGAGGCCCACGGCCGCCGGGAGCGCGCCTTTCAAGAGGTCCACGAGCAGCACCACCACGCCGGCGTTGCGGCCCGCCACCCGCGCCACGTTGGTGGCGCCGGGGTTGCCCGAGCCCTCGGCGGTCGGGTCGTGGCCCGCCCGGCGCCCGACCAGCAGGCCGGTGGGGAACGTGCCCACCAGATACGAGGGCACGACCAGCAGGGCGGACGCGTCCACCCGGGCATCGTAGGGCCGTCTTTGGGGGCGGGCGGGCGGCCCGGTACGCTGGCACTCGCAAGGTTCGAGTGCTAACCCGCGGCGGAGGCCGACGAATGCCCACCTACCAGTACCGCTGCCGAGAGTGCGGCGAGGATCTCGAGGTCGTCCAGTCCTTCACGGACGATCCCCTGACCAAGTGCCCGAACTGCAAGAAGAAGGCCCTGCGCAAGGTCTTCGCCGCTCCCGGCATCGCCTTCAAGGGCAGCGGCTTCTACAAGACCGACAGCCGCAGCGGCAACGGCAAGTCGGGCACGAAGTCCTCGAGCAGCTCCTCGAGTGAGAAGTCCGAGGCCAAGAGCGAGACCAAGCCCGAGCCGAAGGCCGAGAAGAAGACCGAGGCGAAGACGGACAAGGCGGCGCCCACCGCCTCCTCGTCGGCCAAGGACTGAGCCGGGTCCCCTAACCTGTCGCCCGTGAGCGACACAGCGGCAGCACAGGCGGAGATCGGCGTGTTCGGGGGGTCGGGGTTCTACTCCTTCCTCGACGACATCACCGAGGTCGAGGTCGACACGCCCTACGGGCGCCCGTCGGCGCCGTTCCACCTCGGCACCATCGGGGAGCGGCGCATCGCGTTCCTCGCCCGCCACGGGACGAACCACCAGTTCCCCCCCCATCGCATCAACTACCGGGCCAACCTGTGGGCGATGCGGGCGCTCGGCGTCACCCGCATCCTGGCCCCGTGCGCCTCGGGGTCGTTGCAGCCCCACATCCACCCGGGCGAGTTCGTCGTGCCCGACCAGTTCGTCGACCGCACGAGCGGCCGCGCCGACACCTTCTTCGAGGGCCCGACGGCCAACCACGTGTCGATGGCCGACCCCTACTGCCCGGAGCTGGCCGCCGTCGCCCTCCAGGCCGGACGGGACCAGGGCATCACGATGCACGAGGGCGGCACCGTCGTGGTGATCCAGGGTCCCCGCTTCTCCACCAAGTCCGAGTCGCGGTGGTTCCGCTCGGCCGGGTGGGAGGTCATCAACATGACCCAGTACCCCGAGGCCGCCCTCGCCCGCGAGCTCGGCCTCTGCTACGCCTCCGTGGCCCTCATCACCGACTACGACACCGGCCTGGAGGGGGTGGAGGGCATCGAGCCCGTCACCCAGGAGGAGATCTTCAAGTTCTTCGACGACAACCTCGACAAGGTGCGGGGCCTGCTCTTCGAGGCCATCGGTCGGGTCCCCACCACCATCGGCTGCGACTGCGCCGCCGGCCCCAACGGCATCGAGCCCGAAGGGCCCCCGGCCATCGAGCCCTGATCCCCTACCGGTTGTCGCCCAGCCGGAACAGGTAGGTCTGCAAGGCCAGGGGCACCGACAGGACGAGGCTGCGCATCGGGTCGACGAGGCCGGGCGCACGGTCGACGCACAACCACGACCGGTAGTCGTCCTGACCCCAACGGCCCTCGGCGTGCTCCTCGGTGATCCTCCCGATCTCCTGCTTGGTGGCGCGGTCGATCAGCACGGCGGACTGGAACGATCCGCTGAAGTTGGCCACGTCCACCTTCACCTTCAGCAGCTTCTCCCCCTCGACCGCGAAGGTCCACGTGAGGTCGAGCGCGGCCGTGAAGGTCGCCCGAGTGGCCCAGACCTTGCCGAGGTGGTCGGTCAGATCGATCCCCATCACGTTGCGGCCGAAGGCCACGTCGCCGCTGCGCTTGCCGGGTTGCCGGCGACCGAGACGGGTGACCGCCCCCATGACGGCTCCGTCGTCCAGGCCCCACATCGTGGCCCGGTTGGCGCGTCGCCAGACCCGGGCCACCTTCTCCCCTGCGGCGTCCCGGACCGCCCACCAGTCCGGAGGGGTGCTGCCCCCGCCGCCGGAGAAGAACCGCAGGTGGGTGCGGTCGAGGATGGCGTCGGCCTGTGTGGACCGCGGCGTCGGGGCCTTGGCGGCGGCCGCGGCTGCCGCCACGACGGGGGCGCCGGGCGCAGGAGGCAAGGGGTCGGTGCCGACCGTGTTGCCGTCGGCCACTTGATCGGTCCACGAGGCGCCGTCCCACCAGCGGAACTGGTGGCGGCCGCCGGGGTCCGGGTGCCACCCTGCGGCGGTCATCGGTGCATCGGGGTCGTGGCTCGCACGGCGGGATGGTACCCACCGCGACCCCTGGTCTCCGGGCTCGTGGCCCCGTAATCTCTGCGCACTTCCCCTCACCGACCGCGGTCCTCCGGACCCCGACGTGAGGAGGCGCCCGTGCGCCACCAGTCCCTGCTCCTGTCGCGCCTGGCCCTGCGCCGACGCCCGCTCGTCTACTGGTGCACCACCGTGCTGGCGGCCGCCGCCGCGGCCCTGCTCGTCGGCGGACTGACCGCGCGGGCTGAGGCCGCCGCGGCCCGCTACGGCGGCCTTCGACCCGTGGTCGTGGTCGACGGCCCGGTCGACACCGGCGAGTCGGTCGACACCGGCGACGTGCGCGTCGAACAGGTGCCACGGGCCTTCGTTCCCGAGGGGGCACTCTCGTCGGTGCCGGACGGGCGGACCGCCCTGGGCCCGCTCTACCCCGGTGAGGTGCTCCTGGCCGAGCGGCTTGCCCCTGACGGGGTGCACGGGGTGGCCGCCCTCCTGCCCGACGGCACACGGGCCATGGCCGTGCCCGCGGGGCCGGCGGCACTACGGGTGCGCACCGGCGACGTCGTCGACGTGCTCGCCACCGCCCCCGACGGCACCAGCGAGGTGGTGGCCGACGCCGCCACCGTGGTCGATGCCGGCGACGCCACGACGACGGTGGCGGTGCGCGTGAGCGACGCCCCGGCGGTCGCCACCGCCCTCACCCAGGCCACGGTGACGCTGGCCTTGGCCGCACCCGGCTGAGGGTGCCGGCGATCGACGGGTTCAGCGGCCGCCGAGGGACACGTCGTCGACGACCAGGGTGGCGCTGCCGGTGCCACCGGGGAGCCACTCGAGGTCGTTGCCCACAGCGGTCACGCCGAGCAGCAGGCGCTGGAGCGTGGAGCCCAGGGTCACCTCGCGCACCGGCTCGGCCAGCGCGCCGTCGCGGATGAGCAGGCCCTCGACGCCCACCGAGAAGTCCCCGCTCACGGCGTTCACCCCGGAGTGCACGCCGCTGAGAGACTGCACCAGGACGCCGCGGTCGATGCCGGCGATCAGCTCGTCGGGGCTGCGGTCGCCGGGGAGCACCGACAGCGCCTGGCACCCGACGCCCGGGGTACTGCGGGCGCCCCGCACGCCCGAGCCGGTCGAGGCCGCCCCCGCTCGTCGGCCGGTGTAGCTGTTGTGCAGGAAGTGGTCGAGGACACCGGCGGCGATGAGGACGTTGCGCCGACAGGCCAGGCCCTCGCCGTCGTGGGGGTCGGCGGCCATCGACCGGGCGTCGGTCGGGTCGTCGACCAGGGTGAGCACCGGTGCGGCGATGGCCTCGCCCATCCGGTCGGCGAAGGGCGAGCGGCCCTTCAGGACCCGCTCGCCGGTCAGCGTGCCGCCGGCGATGGCGAGCAGGGTGGCGGCGGTGCGGGGGTCGAACACCACGGTGAGGCGCTGGGACTCGGTGGGCGAGGCCCCCAGCATCCGGGTGGCGCGGTCGACGGCGTCGGCGGCCACCTGGGCGAGGTCGAGCTCGCCCGGCTCACGGCCGACGTCCACGCCGCCGCCGATCTGGGTCTCGTCGCCGTCGGTCGCCAGGGCCGACGCGGAGACGCTGCAGCTGGTGCTGCGTCCGGCCACGGCGACGCCGGTGGTGGAAGCCACCGCCGCCGCCCCCGACCCGTCGGCGTAGCCCGCGCTGCGCACGGAGCGCACCCGGGGGTCGAGGCCCGTGACCCGGCGCTCGAGCTCGAGGGCCAGGTCGACCTTCGCCTCGGGGGCGAGGTCGAACAGCGCCGGGTGCCACAGATCCTGCTCGACGGCCTCGACGCCGTCGGGCTCGGCCAGGCCGTTCCACTCGTCGGGCTCGCCGAAGGCCACGTTGTCCCGGGCCTCGGTCAGTGTGTCGGCCACGACGTCGGGGGCGAGTGAGCCGGCATGGGCGAAGCCCTGGCGCTGGTCGCGGATGATGCGGATGCCGAGCCCGAACGACTCGGCGGAGGTGAACGACTCGACCTCGCCGCCGTAGGCCTTCACCGAGGTGCCTCGGCGGCGGGCCACGATGCACTCGAGCTGCTCGCCGGCCTGGGCCTGGTCGACCACCGACCGCGCCAGCGCGAGCAGTTCGTCAGTCTCGTCCCTCACGCTCCGGAGATGGTGACGTCGCCGATGACGAGGCTGACGCCGGCGGCGCTCATGGGCAGCCACTCGAGGTCGGCGCCGACGGCGACCACGTCGCCCAGCATCTTCTGGATGGTGGAGGCGATGGTGAACTCGCGCAGGGGCTCGCCCACCGCACCGCCGGCGATGCGCAGGCCCTCGGCGCCGGTGGAGAAGTCACCGCTCACCGGGTTGACGCCCGAGTGCAGGCCGGAGACCGACTGCACGAGGATGCCGTCGCCCACCTGGGCGATGAGCGCCTCCTGGCTGAGGTCACCGGGGAGCAGGGAGACGGCCTGGCAGCCGGCACCGGGCGTGCTCTTGAAGCCGCCCCGGATGGCCGAGCCCGTGGACGCCGTCCCCGAGCGCCGGCCCGTGTAGGTGTTGTGCACGAACTGGCGCAGCGTGCCGTCCTCGATGAGGACGTTGCGGCGGGTGGCGAGGCCCTCGCCGTCGGTCTCGCCCGCGGTGAAGGCCCGGGGATCGGTGGGGTCGTCCACCAGGGTGAGCTGGGAGGCGCCGACGGTCTCGCCGATGCGGTCGGCGAAGAGCGACCGGCCCTTCAGCACGGCCTCGCCGCTGAGGGTGGAGCCGAGGATGGCGAGGAACTGCGCGGTGACGTACGGGTCGAAGACGACCGTGACCCGACCGCTGGCGGGCTTGGTGGCGCCGAGCAGGCGGGTGGCCCGGTCGGCGGCGTCGGCCGCGGCCTTGGCCACGTCGAGGTCGGACGGCTCGCGACCCACCGAGAAGCCGAAGCCCGTCTGGGTGTCGCCGTCCTCTTCGGCGAGGACGTAGGCCGCGACGTAGCAGGCCGTCTCGCGCCCGCTGGTGCGGATGCCGGTGCTGGTGACCACCGCCATGTCGCCGACGGAGTCGACGTACTCGGCCGACTCGACGCCGGTGATGCGGGCGTCGGCGGCCTTGACCACGGCCTCGAGCTGCTGGGCCAACGAGATCTTGTCGTCGGTCGGGACCGAGAGCAGGCCCTCGCGGTAGAGGTTCAGTTCGGCCACGGCCACCCCGTCGGGCTCGGCCAGGCCGTTGAACTCGTCGGGCTCGCCGAAGGCGGCGTTGTCCCGCGCCTCGGCCACCGTCTCCGCCAGCACGTCGTCGTCCAGGGTTCCGGCGTAGGCGAAGCCCTGGCGGCCGTCGACGATGACCCGCACGCCGACGCCTTGGGACTGGGCCGACGAGAAGGACTCGATCTCGCCCTCGTAGACCCGGACCTCGGTGTCGCTCGAGCGCAGGACCACCGCCTCGACCTGCTCGCCCCCCTGGGCGAGGGCGACGACCCGGTCGCCGACCTCCAGCAGCTCGGAGCCGCCCCCGGCCGTCATGTGTCCCGCTCCTGGCGACTGCGCCCACTTCCCGTTCGGCCACTCGGGCGGCGGGCCGCTCGGGCCCCGGCCCCCTCCGTCGGCCTCATGCCGCGGTGCCGCCGACGGTGAGGGCGGTGACCCGCAGGGTGGGCACGCCGTCGCCGACGGGCACACCCTGGCCGTCCTTGCCGCACATGCCCGGCGAGCCCATGGCGAAGTCGTTGCCGAGGGCGTCGATGCGGGTGAGCACCTCGGGGCCGTTGCCGATGAGGTTGCCCTCGCGGATGGGGTCGGTGACCTTGCCGTCCTCGATCAGGTAGGCCTCGGTCATCCCGAACACGAAGTCGCCGGTGGCGGTGTTGACCTGGCCGCCGCCGAGCTGGGCCACGTACACGCCCTTGTCGGTGCCGGCGATGATGTCGTCGGGCTCGGTGTCGCCGTTGGTGATGACGGTGTTGGTCATCCGCACCATGGGCAGGTGCTGGTAGCTCTGGCGCCGGCCGTTGCCCGAGCTGAGGCGCCCCTCCTTACGGGCCCGGAGGAAGTCCCACATGTAGTCGGTGAGCACGCCGTCCTCGATCAGCGTGTTGCGCTGGGCGGGGCGACCCTCGTCATCGACCGCGAAGCACCCCCACTCGCCGGCGATGGTGCCGTCGTCCACCAGGGTGATGAGCGGGCTGGCCACCTGCTCGCCGACCTTGCCCTTGAAGGCGCTGGCGCTCTTGCCCACGAGGTCGGCCTCGAGACCGTGGCCGCAGGCCTCGTGGAAGAGCACGCCGCCGCCGCCCTTGCCGATGACGACGGGCAGGGTGCCGCTGGGGGCAGGCTTGGCGTTCAGCTTGGTGAGGGCCCGCTCGGCGGCGCGGCGGGCGAGGTCCTCGACGTCGTACTGGTCGAAGAGCTCGAAGCCGATCGTGTGGCCGATACTCTCCCGGCCGGTCTGCATGCCGGTGTCGCCGAAGGCCACGCAGGAGACCGAGAAGAGGGTCTTCACCTGGTCGTCGCCCGTGAGCAGTCCGTCGCTGTTGGCGATGAGGATCTTGCGGCGGCTGTCGCCGTAGCGGGCCATGACCTGGGTGATGGCCGAGCCCTGCGAGCGGGCGACCTGGTCGGCGCGGGTGAGCAGCTCGACCTTGGTGGCCTTGGCGACGTCCTCGGGCGCCACGGACACGTCGTTGGGGCGGGGGGCGGTGTGGCGGGTGAGGTCGACGACCTCGGTGCCGCCCGAGCCGCCCCGGGCCGCCGCCGCGGCGGCCTCGGCAGCCGTGCGCAGGCCGTCCTCGCTGAGATCGGCGGTGTGGGCGAACCCGGTGGTCTCACCCACGACCACGCGGATGCCGGCGCCGCGGTCACGCCCGCTCGTGAGCTCTTCCACCTTGCCGTCGTCGAGCACCGCCGACGACGAGCGCTTGTCCTCCACGAAGATCTCCGCCCATTCGCCGCCCGTGCGGAGCGCGGCTCCGAGCGTCCGTTGGATCACTGCTTCGTCGAGCACGTGTGCCTCCACTGGCCCTGGCGGTAAAGGGCTGCTTATCGTACCGGCGTGCCTCTGCATCCGGGACTGTCCGCCGAGGTGGAGCTGACCGTCACCGACGCCGACACGGCTCTCGCCATCGGATCGGGCACGGTGCCCGTCCTGGCCACCCCGCGAGTGGTGGCGCTGTGCGAGGAGACCTCGGTCAAGGCGGTCGAGGACGACCTCGCCCCGGGCACCACGACGGTGGGCATGCGGGTGCAGCTCGACCATCTCGCCCCCACCCCCGTGGGTCAGACCGTCTCCTGCGAGGCGACGCTCGAGAGCATGGCCGGCCGGCGGGTCACCTTCACGGTGTCGGTCAACGACGCCCGCGGCCTCGTCGCCGCCGGCAAGATCACCCGGGTCATCGTCGACACCGACCGCTTCCTCGAGAAGGCCAACGGCTCCTAGCTCGTTCGCTCGCGTCGCCGGCGCCGGACGACGAGACCGGCACCGACCAGGACCCCCACCCCCGCCACCACGACGACCGGGATCCACCAGGTCGACGAACCGGCCTCGGCGGGCTGCTCCGCGGCGGGCTCGACGATGCCGCTCGGTCCCGCGGCGACCCGGGCCGGCGCCGGGCGGTCGGTGACCCTCGCCGGCCGATCGGCGAGGAAGACCGGGTTGGCGATGGTCGTGAGGGACTCGGCGTCGAAGGTCTCGATGCCCCAGAAGGTGCCCAGTGGACCCTCGTCGGCGGTGCGATCGGCGGTGAAGGTGTGGTCGAAGACCTGGTCGTCGATGGGCACGACATCGACCTCCTCGCCGTTGCGCAGCACCCGCAGGGACTGACCGTCGCCGTTGCGGACCGTCAGCGTGACCTCGGCGGTGTCGGCCACGAGGGTGTCGCCGAACATGGCGGTCGTGCCGTCCGGGGCGGTGGCGGTGAGCACGAGGGTGGGGCTGTCGGCCACCCCCCGGGCCTGGACGTAGGCGTGGCCCGCTTCGATCGCATCGATGAGAGCCGGCCGCGACAGCTGCTCGGCGTAGACCTGGGTAGCGGTGGCGCCGTAGTGGTCGCCCTCCTTGTCGTCCGAGCCCGACACCGCGGTGATGCGGTGACCCGCCAGCAGGTAGGACTCCCATTCATCGACCGACGTCTGCACGAACGGGTTGGCGAAGCCCCCCTCGCCGGGGCCCACCGGCTCGAAGTCGCCGTCGAGCAGAGCGCCGGTGTTCACGACCTCGTAGGTGTCCACCCGGTCGAGGTCGATCTGGTCCTCCAGGGTGAACTCGCATCCCCGGCACAGCTCCTCGCCGCCCTCACCCGGGAAGATCGTCGGGTGCGCGAGGCCGAACAGGGCGCCATCGGCGAAGGTGCCCCGCTGGATCTCGCCCAACGTGGTCCCGTCGTGGCCGACCCGGTACTCGATCTCGCCCGGCGTCTCACCGAGCACGATGGCGTGGCCGCCGTAGGTGATGACTTCGCGGCCGGGCCAGAGCAACACGTCGGGGTTGGCCCGCTGGGTGGCGCCCAGCTCGGTCCAGTGCGCCGGCGTGACGTACTCGGTGACCGGGACGAAGTCGAGGCCCGCGGCCCGTGCGAAGTCGACCATCTCCTGGCCGGCGGGGCCCTCCGGGTTCGAGTGGAAGGCGTGCAGGTGGAAGTCGCCGGCGTACCAGGCGTCCCCGTCGTCGATCACCGCCTCCGGGTCGACGGGGTCGCGCACCACGGGCGGCCCCTCGTCGGCGTCGGTACAGGTGACGGTGACCTCGTACGCCACCCCACCCGGGGCGATGAAGCCGGCGCCGAGCTCGACGTGCCACGTTCCGGGCTCGATCGGCCCGGGGACGTACCCCCGCTCGGCCTCGGCGGCCGTGATGAAGACCGGGTCCTGGCCGCGGGCGGTGAGCCCCTGACGGCTGCCCGACCACCCCCGGAAGGCCTCGGGACCCGAGGTGCCGTCGGCGTCCCAGATCCCCAGGTCGAGCACCGACCGGGTGTCGCCGCCGGCGCCGGGCTCGACGTCCTCCCACTCGTAGCCCACCTCCACCCGGGTCGTCCCCTCGGCGACGTCCACCGGGAGCAGCGTGTAGGTCTCGGCGGCGCTCACCGGCAGTTCGCCGGTGAGCACGACCGGATCGCCGGCGGCGGCGCAGGCCGGCGCCTCCGCCCCGGCCCGTCCCATCGCGGCGACGCACAGGACCGCGACGAGCCCGACCGTCGTGCGCCCCCGCGTCATGCGGCGAGTCTCGCGCCCTTTGGGCCCTCCCCCGACTCGAGCCAGCCGTGCAGCGGCGAAAACCCGCGAAGAGCGAGGCCGGCCGTGTCTCGATCTCACCCTTCGTGCCGGTCACGTCCTCCGCCACCGAACCCGAGGCAATAGCGCGCGCTAGGCGCGCGCTATTGCCTCGACTATCGAATCTCGCGTCGATCTGACCGCAGACGGTGAGTATTCGTCAGCGCACGACCTGGTGGGCACCAGGGACCGAGACCGGCGAGGCCCTCGCCTCCGTCCTCGCGCCTTTGCGACCTCGCCGCCACAGCGCGTGAAGTGGCGGAGACCAGAAGCGCGCCCGCCGCTACCCCAGGTTCGAGGTGCGGGGGTACTGGTCGGCCGGGTCCGTCAGCACGTTGACCAGGTACGGCACGCCGGCAGCGAAGGCGCGGTCGAGGGCCGGCCCGATGTCCTCGGCCCGCTCGACCACCTCGCCGGCGCCGCCGAGGGCGGTGACGACCTGGTCGTACCGACAGCCCGGCTGGAGGTCGGCGGCGACGTCGTAGCCGTAGAGCATCTGCATCGGGTGCTTCTCGAGGCCCCAGATGCCGTTGTTGCCCATGACCATGACGACCGGCAGCTCGTGGCGCACGAGGGTGTCGACGTCCATCAGCGAGAAACCCGCCGCGCCGTCGCCGAGCAACACGACCACTTGGCGGTCCGGGTGGGTGACTCGGGCGGCGATGGCGTAGCCCATGCCGGTGCCGAGACAGCCGTAGGGGCCGGGGTCCATCCAGCAGCCGGGCTCGTACGAGTCGATGTACTTGCCGGCGTAGGAGACGAAGTCGCCGCCGTCGCAGACCACGACGGCGTCGCGGTCCAGGCGGGCGCGCAGCTCGCCGTAGATGCGGGTCGGCTTGATCGGCCCGACATCGGCCGCCAGCAGCGGCGCGTCCTGCGCCAGGGCGGCGTCCTCGGCGTCGCGCAGGCGGGCGATCCACGGCTCGTGGTTCGCGACGCCGCCGGCGCCGGCCGCGCTCGACCAGTCGGCGAAGGCGGTGAGGATGGTGGTGAGGTCGCCTGCGGGGGACACCGCCGCCTGCACGTGGGTGGCCCGGCCCTCGGGCGAGTCGACCACGTGGACCACCTCGGCGTCGCCGAACGACCCGAACGAGATGCGGAAGTCCAGCGGCGTGCCGATCACGACCACGACGTCGGCCTCGGCCTTGAGCAGGCCCCGGGTGCGACTGAAGGCCAACTCGTGGTCCGCCGGCAGGCAGCCCCGCCCCAGCCCGTTCACGAAGGTGGGCACCCGCAGGCCCTCGACGAAGGCCCGCAGCGCGTCCCAGGCGCCGCCCCAGTACACGTCGCTGCCGGCGATGACCGCAGGCCGCTCGGCCGAGGCGATCAGCGCGGCGGCCTTGGCCACGTCGGCCGGATCGGGCTCGATGCCGGCCGGGACGACGGCGTCGGGCACCTCGCCCTCGCCCTCGCCGAACACGACGTCGAGGGGGAGGTCGAGGAACACGGGACCCTGGTGCGGTGTGAGCGCGGTGACCACGGCGTCGTGGACGTCGCGCCCCATGGACGCGGTGTCGGTGATGGTCGCGGCGTGCTTGGTGATGGGCGCCAGCACCGGCACGTGGTCGAACTCCTGCAACGAGCCGGCGCCCCAGCGGGCCTGGGGGGCGCGCCCGCCCAGCACGACGAGGGGCGACCCGTTGAACATGGCGGTGGTGACCGCCGAGACCCCGTTGGTGACACCGGGGCCCGCGGTCAGCACGGCGACACCCGGCTTGCGGGTGAGCTTGGCCACACCCTCGGCGGCGAAGGTGGCCGTCTGCTCGTGGCGGACGTCGAGGATGCGCACGTCGCCGGCCTTCACCGCGGCGTCGTAGAGCGGGAAGATGTGCCCGCCGGAGAGGGTGAAGAGGGTGTCGACCCCGTAAGGCGTGAGGGCGCCGAGGGCGAGCTCGCCGCCGTGGCCCTTCATGCCCCCTGCTCGTCGAGGAAGGCGAAGAGGAACTTCTCCCACACCTCGGGGTTCTCGAACTGCGGGGAGTGGCCGGCGGCGGGCACCACCTCGAGGCGGGCGGGGCCGATGGCCTCGGCGAGGCGTTGCGACGGGGCGATGAAGGGGAGGTCCTCCTCGCCCACCAACACGAGGGTGGGCATGGCGAAGGACCGGATGTCGTCGAGGCGGTCGTGGTCCGACATCAGCTCGGTGCCCATGGCCGCGTACATGGCCGCGGACGAGGCCCGCAGCTTGCGCTCGCCGAAGGCGGCGTGGTCGGGGTTGGCGTCGATCAGCCGCTGGTAGGCGTCGGTGTAGAGCGGCCCCTCGATCTGGGTGAGCACGTCGGCGAGGGCGTCGATGCCCTCGGTGCGCACGAGGGTGAGCCCCCACGCCGCCAGCTCGGCGTCGAGCTCGACGGTGCCGTGGCCGGTGTCCATCAGCACCAAGGACTCGATGCGCTCGGGGGCGGCGAGGGCCACGTGCTGGGCGATCATGCCGCCCATCGAGTGGCCGAGCAGGTGGAAGCGGTCCCATCCCAGGGCGTCGACGAGGGCCAGCGCGTCGGCGGCGAACTGCTCGAGCGAGTAGGCGGCCTCGTCGGCGGGCTTGGAGCTGTCGCCGTGGCCCCGGTGGTCGGGGGCGACCGCGTGGTACCCGCGGGCGGCGAGGGTGTCGAGCCAGGGGGTGAAGTCCTCCTTGGCCCCGGTGAAGCCGTGCAGGAGGAGGAACGGGTGCCCGCCCTGGCCGGACTCGGCGACCGCGAGCGTCACCTCCCCCACCGTGATCATGCGTACGTCCACAGCCAGCCTCCCGGTCGAGCGATCGTGGCTCGCGGGGAAGTGTAGGAGGGTTCGCTAGGGGCGATTCAGTCCACGGGAACCACCTGGAACCCCGTCGGGACCGGATCGCACTCCGCCGGCGCAGTGATCGTCACGTCGACTCCGAAGTCGAACCAGTCCATGATCGTGGTCATGGCTGGCACCTCGATGCCGTCGACGTCCATGGCGGTGGTGGCGACCTGCATGCGGCGCACGAGGCCGTCGCGGTCGACGAACACGTCGACCGCTTGCTCCGCCTCCAGGAATGACCGCGGTAGCTCGGCGTACATCTGCTCGAGCGCGTCGGCCTGCGCCTCCGGCATCACGCCGATGGCATCACGAAGCGTGTACGACGCGGCGTAGCGAGTCGTGGCCACCCCGCGCACGTCATGGGCACCGACTTCCTCCACGTCCCCGTCGATGGCCCGCAGTTGGGCGACGAAGCTGCTGGGATCCATGGCACCGCCGCCCGCTCCGCCGAACGAGTCGAGCGCATCGTCGAGATCAAGTTGACGACAGCCCACCCCGTCGGTCGTGACAAAGGCGATCCCGTCCACCACGACCTCCTCGAGCGGAGCGATCCCTGGCCCGAGGTCCATCACCAGGCGCACCGACCGGCCCTGATCGGTGAACTCGCCGGTGGCGCGGATGGGCGCAACCGGTTCGGCGCCGACCGCTCCCGTGTCGTAGGTGACGACGAGCTCGTATCGGCCGCTCTCGACTGCGCCAGTGCGCTCGACGGTGTCGGCCAGAAGCGCCACGGGCTCGGCATCCCCCAGGTCGGCCGGGAGGGGCCCCGTGGTGGTGGGAGAGGACCCGTCGTCGGTCGGTGGCGCCGTCGCGGTCGTCGCCACGGGCGCGGCCTCCTCGCCCGGTCGGGCCTCGACGCCGGCGCCGCACGCGGTCGCCGACAGCGCCAACGCCGCCCCCAGTCCCAGCACGATCGTCCTGCGCCTCATCCGGCGACCTCCTCCGGTCATGGCCCCATCGGCGACGAGCCACGCGCGCTTGAGGGTCGGCGGGGCCGCCCCGGACGTACACTTTCGCGTTACCGCAGTGGGGTTGACGAGGACCGGTGGCGAAGTGTTGGACGAGGACGACCCCAAACCGAAGCAGCGCCGCTGGGTGATGCCCGTGCGGATCCTGGCCAGCATCGCCATGTTGGCCTTCCTCTTCTCGCGCATCCCCGACTTCAGCCTCCACGAGCTGGTCCCCGACCCCACCCCGGCCACCTTCGCCTGGCTCGCGGGCGCGGTCACCTTGACCTTCGCCTCGATCGTCATGTCGGCGGTGCGGTGGCAACAGGTGCTCCACGCCCTCGGCCTGGAGGGCCCTCTCGCCCACCTCGTGCGGTACTACTTCGCCGGACAGTTCGTCTCGAACGCGCTGCCCAGCACCATCGGGGGCGACGTCGTGCGCGTGTCGAGGCTGTCCCGCGAGAACGGCGAGAGCCCCGGCACCTTCGCCTCGGTGGTGCTCGAGCGCCTCACCGGCTGGGTGGTGCTGCCGGTCATCACCATGGTGGGGCTGCTCCTCAACCCCGGCCTCCGCGACCTCGGCGCCGCCACCAGGGTGGCACTCGCCGTCGCCGTGGGCACCCTGGTGGGCCTCGTGATCCTCCTCGTCGCCGTGGGCAACCAACACGTGGGGGGCCGCTTCGCGGACCGCGACGGCTGGCGACGCTTCGCCGGCTCGGTGCACCTCGGCCTCGACCGCCTCCGACGCCAGCCCGGCGCCGCCGCCCACGTCCTGCTCGCGGCCTTCGGCTACCAGCTCGTGCTCGTGTGCGCCGCCCTCATGGCGTCCTACGCCATCGGCATCGGCAACGAGGTCGGCTTCACCGCGCTGCTGGTGTTCCTGCCCGCGGTGCTCATCGCCCAGGTCCTGCCCATCGGCATCTCGGGCCTCGGCATCCGCGAGGGCGCCTTCGTGCTCTTCCTCCAGCCGCTCGGCGTCCCCGCCCACAGCGCCATCGCCTTCGGCCTGCTCCTCTACCTGCTGACGCTCGTCGCCAGCCTGGCCGGTGCGCCGTCGTTCGCCTTCGGTGGCCCCAAGTCCCGCCGTCGCGGCGCGCGGGTGGGGGCGGCCACGTGAGCGAGACCACGGCCGCCTCCGCCGCCGAGAGCCAGGCCGTCCGCGACCGCATCGGCCTGCGCTGGTGGCGCGAGGGCCTGTACGTCCTCGGCTTCTACTTCGTCTACTCGTTCATCCGGAACCGGTTCGGGTCGGCCAGCGTGGGCATCGAGCACGCCTTCAACAACGCCGAGACGGTCATCGCCATCGAGCGGGCCGTGGGCCTGTACCACGAGGAGGGCATCCAGGACCTCTTCATCTCCAACAAGCTCTTCATGCAGTTCTGGAACGTCTTCTACGGCACCTTCCACTTCCTCGTGACCATCTTCGCCATGGTGTTCACGTACCGCCGCTTCCCCGCCCGGTACCCGCTGTGGCGCAACACCCTCGCCTTCACCACCGGCCTCGCGCTGATCGGCTTCAGCCTCTTCCCCCTCATGCCACCGCGCCTGCTCGACAGCTGCGGGCCCTACGGGGCGTGCGCCGACTTCGGCTTCGTGGACTCGCTGGCCCAGTTCGGCGGCCTGTGGTCGTTCGACTCGGGGGCCATGCAGAAGGTGTCCAACCAGTTCGCGGCCATGCCCAGCCTGCACTTCGCCTGGTCCATGTGGTGCTTCCTCGTGCTCTACCGCTACGTGAAGTCGCCCGTCGCCAAGGTGCTGGTCGCGGCCTACCCGTGGCTCACCCTGTTCGCCATCATGGTCACCGCCAACCACTACTGGCTCGACGCTGTCGGCGGGGCGCTCATCCTGGCCGTCGGGTACCTGCTGGGCTCGGGCCTGACCCGCTTCAACGACCGGCGCCGCGAGCAGCGCCGGCCGGCCCCCGCCATCGTGGATGCCGAGCGCCCCGTGTAGCGTGCAGGGCACATGCTCGAACAGATCCAGGGGCCGGCCGACCTGCGGTCGCTCTCCTACGAACAGCTCGACGCGTTGGCTGCGGAGATCCGCACCTTCATCGTCGACGCCATCGACACCGCCGGCAGTGGTCACCTGGGCTCGAACCTCGGGGCGGTCGAGCTCACGCTGGCCCTGCACCGGGTCTTCGACTCCCCGCACGACCTGATCCTCTGGGACACCGGCCACCAGGCCTATGTCCACAAGATCGTCACCGGCCGCCAGGGGGGCTTCTCCACCCTGCGCAAGGCCGGCGGCATGTCGGGCTACCCCAGCCGGGCCGAGTCCGAGCACGACTGGGTCGAGAACAGCCACGCCTCCACGGTGCTGTCGTACGCCCACGGCCTCGCGGCCGCCCGCGACGCCGGCACCCTCGGGGACGGCGACGGCGAGGGTCGCCGCCAGATCGTGGCCGTGATCGGCGACGGGTCGATGACCGGCGGCATGGCCTTCGAGGGCCTCAACAACCTGGGCCACAGCGGCCGCAACGTCATCATCATCCTCAACGACAACGGCCGCTCGTACGCCCCCACCGTGTCCCGGCTCGGCGAGAGCCTCGCCCGCCTCCGCCTCAACCCGTCCTACCTGCGCCGCCAGGCCAAGGTCGAGCGCATGCTCCACGACCTGCCGCTCGTGGGCGAGCGCGTCGAGCGAGCGGTCGAAGCCACCAAGGCGGCCGTGCGCGAGATGTGGGAGCCCCCCGCCTTCTTCGAGAACCTCGGGGTGCGCTATTCCGGCCCGTTCGACGGCCACGACATCGAGGGCCTCGAGTCCGCTCTGCGCAACGCCGCCGAGCTCGACGACGGCCCCGTGGTCGTGCACGTCGTCACCCAGAAGGGCAAGGGTCACGAGCCCGCCGAGAGCGACACCATCAAGCACCTCCACGACATCGGTGGCGTGAAGCCGGGCAGCTACACCGCGGCGTTCACCGACGCCCTCATCAAGGAGGCCGACGAGCGCCCCGAGCTGGTGGCCATCACCGCGGCCATGCCCGACTCCACCGGCCTCCTCCCGTTCAGCGAGCGCTTCCCCGGCCGGTGCGTCGACGTCGGCATCGCCGAGCAGCACGCCGTCACCATGGCTGCGGGCATGGCGATGGGCGGGATGCGCCCGGTGTGCGCCATCTACTCCACCTTCTTGTCGCGCGCCTTCGACCAGCTCAACCTCGACGTCGGCCTGCACGGGGTCCCCGTGGTCTTCTGCCTCGACCGTGCCGGCATCACCGGTGACGACGGGCCCTCGCACCACGGCATCCTCGACATGGTGCTGTGCACCAAGGTGCCCGGCCTGACCATGTTCGCCCCGTCCTCCTACCAGGAGCTCGGGGTCATGTTGCACGACGCCCTCGAGATCACCGACGGCCCGGTCGTCATCCGCTGGGCCAAGACCGCCGCCCCCAGCGTCACGCCGGACCAGGTGGGCCACGGCCTGCACGCCCGGAAGGTGCGCAGCGGCGAGGGCGTGTGCCTCGTCGGGGTCGGCAAGATGCTCGGCGCGTGCGAGGCGGCCGCCGAGGAGTTGGCGGCCGAGGGCATCGACGCGACGGTCTGGGACCCCCGCGTGGTGAAGCCCCTCGACCCCGAGCTCGTGGCCGACGCCGCCGGCCACCGTCTGGTGGTCTCGGTGGAGGACGGCCTGCGCGACGGTGGCATCGGCTCGGCCCTCGCCGATCAGGTGGGCGAACGGTCGCTGGGCCGCGGTGCGCCGGTGGTGCGGGTGCTGGGTGTGCCCGCCACCTACCTCGCCCACGGCAAGCCCGACGCCATCCTGGCCGACCTGGGCCTCGACGCCGCCGGCGTCGCCGCCGAGGTCCGGCGCTGCCTGACCGCCCTGGGCTAACGGGCTCGCCTACGCACCCCGTACGCGACAGAGCCCGGGAGCTGCCGTTTCGGCGCTTCCCGGGCTCTTCCCCCCTGTCGCCCCCACTTGGAGTAATCCACAGGGTAGCGCGTGACATCGGTCACGTCGAGGGCGGGCGTCAGATCTCGGTCACACGCCCGTCACACGGGCCGGCGGCGGATCAGTAGAAGGGGTTGGCGCCGGCGGTGTGGTCGGTGGCGTCCTCGACCCGGGTGATCTCGGGGATGGCCTCGAGGATGGCCGCCTCGATGCCTTCACGGAGGGTCACCGCGCTGACCGCGCAGCCCTGGCAGCCGCCGCCCATGGTGACGTAGGCGACGTCGTCGTTCACGCCCTCGAGCTTGGCGTAGCCGCCGTGGGCGGCGAGGGCGGGGTTGACCGACTGGTCGAGGAGCTGGTTGATGCGCTCGGGCACGTCGCCGGACAGGTCGAGCTCGATGCCGGCGAGGGGGTTGGGGCGGTTCGGGTTGCGCATCACGAGGCCCTCGCTGCCGTTGCGGGGCAGGTCGAGGGTGGCGCCGCGGAGGCGTTCGATGCTGCCGGCGGGGACGATGACGGGCAGGCCGCCCTGGTGCACCACCGAGTCGCCGGCGGTGGGGTCGGCGTCGGCGACCGGGTCGAACGAGAGGTCGTAGGTGAACTCGACGCCGGCGGTGCCGGTGATCTCGACCCGGAGCCCGAGGGTGGCGCCGTCCTCCTCGGCCGCCCGCAGGGCCAGCACCTGCTCGAGGGCGGACTCGGTCACCGCGAGGACGATCTCCTGCTCGGTGTCGGTGGAAGTCGTGGTCTCGGCCATTCCCGCCAGGCTAGGGGCGGTCGGGTCATCCGGCACGGGGGTGGGAGCCGAAGAGGCGGTGATGGCTACGATCACGGCGATGGCGCGTCCCGCGGTGGGCGACACGGACGCCGGGCTCAGCGGTCGGCTCATCGCCGGCGACGAGACCGCGCTGGTCGAGATCTACGACCGCTTCGCGGGCTACGTCAACGGCCTCGCCCGGCGGGTGACGGCGAGCGCCAGCCTCGCCGACGACGTCACCCAGGAGGTGTTCGTCAGCCTGTGGGAGCGACCGCACGCCTTCGACCCCGAGCGGGGCTCGCTGCGCTCGTGGCTGGGGGTGCTCACGCACCGTCGCTCGGTCGACCGGGTGCGACGCGAGGCGACCGCCCGGCGCTACGAAGCCCGCCGGGCCACCGTGGCACCCACGCCCCCGGGGCCCGACACCGCCGATGCCGCAACCGGCCGCCTGCTGGCCGAGCAGGTGCGTCGCGCCGTCGCCGCACTTCCCGACGACCAGCGGCGAGCCGTCGAGCTGGCCTACTTCGGTGGCCAGACCTACGTCGAGGTCGCCGCCACCCTCGGCATCCCCGAGGGCACCGCCAAGTCCCGGTTGCGCCTGGCCATGAAGCGACTGGCCGTCGCCCTCGGACCCGAAGGGATCACCCAGTGGAACTGACCGACGGGCCGGCGCCGCCGCCCGAGCAAGCGATCCGCACCTTCGCGGCTGCGTTCGCCCGTCGTGCCCCCGGTGAGGTGGCCTCGTCCGAGCCCCTCCCGGTGTCGGCCTACCGCGCCCAGATGGACGAGCTCTCCGCCCTGCTCCTCGAGCTCGGACCGGGCGAGTGGGATGCCCCCACCCTCGCCGGCTTCACGGTCGCCGAGCTGGTCGGCCACCTGCTGGCCATCGAGGGCTACACGGCCGCCGTCCTGGACATCGCCCCACCGCCCGGGCTCACGGCCTTCGTGACCCCGGCCGGACTGGACCACGACCACCGCGGCCTCACCCTGCCCACCGTCGCCGCGCAGGCCCGGCGACCCCCCGACGAGGTGGTGGCCGAGTGGTGGGCCCGGGTCGACGCCGACGTCACCCACCTCAGCGACCTCACCCGACTCGACGAGGCTGCGCTCGACCGTCGGGTGACGTTCCACGGCTACGACTTCTCGCTGCGGTCGGTGCTCGGGGCGCGGGTGTTCGAGGTGTGGACCCACAGCGACGACATCCGACGCGCCACCGGCCGACCGCTCGTGGCCCCGGCGCCCCGCCACCTGGCCTTCATGTCCTCGCTCGCGGTCGGCGCACTCCCCCTCGGGCTCCTGCTGGCCGGCATCGACGATCCCGGCCGCACGGTGCGGGTCGTGCTGACCGGCGCCGGCGGCGGCGAGTTCGTGCAGGCCCTCACCCTCGGCGGGACGGCCGGCCATCCCGACGCCACCATCACCGCCGACGTGGTCGACTTCTGCCGGCTCGCCGCACAGCGCCTCGCCCCCGCCGAGCTCGCCCACCGGGTCGAGGGCGACGACCGGACCGCCGCCGACGTCCTCGTCGGCGCCGGCGTGTTCGCCGCCTAGCCCGCCGCGAGCCGCAGGCCGCGGTAGATCAGGGCGGGGTCGCCGAGGCGCCGGCGGAGCTCTCGCTCGAGGCCGGCGATGGGGTGCAGGTTCTGCGGGGCGCGGGGGTCCTTGTGGGCCTGGGACGCGAAGCGCGGCAGCGTGGCCGCCACCTGGTCCGCCACCGCGGCCGCGTCGGCGACAGTGCCCTCGCCGGCCACCTCGCACCGGACCACCCCGGCCCATGGGTGGCCCGCGGCCCCGGGGAGGCGGAGGTACCACGAGTAGCGGGACCAACGCAGGCTGGTGGTGACGAAGAGGGGCGTGCGCTCGCCAGGGCGCAGCGCGCCGACCACCTGGTCGAGCTCGACCGGCAGGTAGCTGACGTGGTGGGTCTTGATGTAGCCCACCGCGGCGGGAAGGGCGCCGCCGTGCCTGAGGGGGCCGTCGATCACCACGAGGTCGGCGCCCCCGGCCACCTCGGTGGCCACCTCTGCCTCGAGGTCGCCCATGCAGCGCTGGAGCGAGAGCGACAGCTGCTCGAGGTCGTCGCCGGCGACGGGCCGCAACGGGAAGGTGGCGTGGCGGGTGACCACCGGCTCGGCCTCCCGGGCGGGACAGAACAGGCCGCGCTCGACGCGGTGGTGCACGAGGGACGCTCGCCCGTCGGAGCGCACGGCTCCCGACGCGTAGGAGGCGCAGATGCCCTGGTGCACTCGACCGTCGTCGGCGGTGACCCACACCCGGGCGTCGATGCGGCGCACACCGTCCACGAAGAGCACCGAGGCGGGCGGCGCCGTGTCGGGCGCCGGCGGGCGGGGCGCCCACTCCTCGACGGGCACCTCCACGCCGAGATCGGCGGGCGTGGCGGGCTCGGCCAGCGCCCCTGGGTCGAGGGGCGCGCCGTACTCCGGGGCCCACCCCTCGATCGCGAACCGCACGGTGCTCCTCGCCTAGACCGCGACGCGGTCGACGGTGGAGCCGCCGGGACCCTTGCGCACCTCGAAGCGGACGGGCAGACGCTCGGCCAGCTCGCGCACGTGGGTGACCACGCCGACGACCCGGCCCTGGGCGCCGAGCTCCTCGATGGCGGTGGCGACCGTCTCGAGGGTGTCGGCGTCGAGGCTGCCGAAGCCCTCGTCGAGGAAGATGGACTCGAGGCGCACGGCGCCGCCGGCGGCGAGCTCGGCGATCTGGTCGGCGAGCGCCAGCGCGAGCGCGAGCGACACGAGGAAGGTCTCGCCCCCCGAGAGGGTGCGCGCCAGGCGGACCGTGTCGGCGTTGGCGTGATCGACGACCGCGAACTGCCGGCGGTCGTCGACGGTGAGCGAGTAGGCCCCGCCGGCGAGGACGGCGAGCTGCTGGGTGGCACCGTCGAGCAGCCGTTCGTGGGCCTCGTCGAGAATCCAGCGCTCGAAGTGGTCGGCCTTCAGGTGGGTACCCAGCGAGCGGGCCACCTGCTCGGCCTCGGCCGCCGCGGCGCGCTCACCCTCGAGCGTGGTCCGCCGCTCGAGCGCGAGGTCGAGGGCGGAGAGCTGCCCCTCGGACTTCGTGAGCTCCTCGACCGCCACCATGAGCGGCTCGCGGCCGGCCAGCTCGATGGCCACGCTCTGGCAGAAGTCGTCGATCTTGGTGACGAGCGCGGCGCGAGCCTCGTCGGCGGCGGCTGCCGTGGCCTCGGCGGCGGTGACCTGCTCCTCGAGGAGCGGGCGCTGCTCGTCCGCCCAGGCCACGAGCGCGGCCCAGTCGTCGGTGAGGCGCTCGCCAACGGCCACAGGCGGGCCGAGGACGGACAGGGCGTCGCGCTGCTCGTCGAAGCTGCGCCGCAGCTCCCGCTCGCGCCCGGCGAGACGCTCCTGGCTCGCGGTCAGGCGATCGAGGTCGGCCCGGGCCTCCCGGTCCGCCGCCCGGGCGTTGACGACGTCCCGCTCGGCGCGGACGAGGGCCTCGAGCTGGGCCTTGACCGTGGCCAACGGCGGCTGGCCCTGGACCCGCTCGTCGAGCTCGGCCAGCTGTTCGCGGACGCCGGCCAGCTTGGCCTCGACACGGTCGAGCTCGCGCTGCGCCTCGGCCTGGCGGGCGACGGCCGCCTCGGCGGCGGCGACGGCGGCCGAGCGCTCGGCGCGGGCGTCGGCCAGCGACTGCGAGGTGTGCTCGGGGAGGTGGCCGACGGGCTGCTCGCAGACCGGACAAGGCTCGCCCACCACCAGGGTGGGGACGAGGGCCTGGGCGAGATCGGCCCGCTGGGCCGCGTCGAGGGCGGCCTCGGCGGCGTCGCGGGCCGCGGCCGTGGCCGCGACCGCCTCACGGGCCTCGCCTTCGGCGGTGCGGACCTCGACCTGCTTGGCCTCTCCGGCCAGCAGCCGGGCGGCCACGGCGTCGCGGTCGGCGAGGTCGCGCACGGCCACCTCGAGGGTGCTCTTGTCGACGCTCGGGTCGTGGGCGGCCTCGGCCTGCTCGAGCACGAGCGCGGCGGCCTCGGCCACGCGTCGCTGACGGTCGACCTCGTCGCCCAGAGCCTTGAGGCGGCCGCCCATCTCGTCGACGTCGACGGGCACGGCCAGTCCGGCGAGCAGCACCACCTGGTCGGCGAGGACCGACGTCTGCTCGCGGGCGGCGGTGGCCTCCGCCGCGAGGCGGTCGAGCTCGGGCTGGGCCTCCTCGATGGCGCTCTTGAGGTTGGCGAGCAGCTTGACCCGACCGGCGAGCTCCTTGCGGGCCGCCGGCGTGGCGTCGGCCAGGTCGGCGAGCTGGCGGTCGAGCAGCTCGCCCTCGGTCTTGGCCTTGCTGGCCCGCTGGTTGGCCAGCTCGCGCATGCGGTCGTACACGCCGAGGCCGAGGAGCTCGACCAGCAGGTCCTGGCGGTCGGCCGGCTTCTCGTGCAGAAACCGGGCGAACTCGCCCTGGGGCAACACCACACAGGTGTTGAAGTGCTCGAAGGTGAGGCCCAGCAGTGCGCCGACGGCCTCGCTCACCCCGTCGGCGTCGCCGGCGAGGGTCTCGACCGCCTGGCGGTCGGGCCCGTCCCCGTCGAGGCGCTCGAGGCGCGCCTCCTTCGTCGTGGCGCCCTTGGCCCCGGTGGCCCGCACCACCCGCGCCACCCGGTAGCGCTGGTCGCCCACGGCGAAGTCGAGGCGCACCCGGGCCTCGACCTTGCCCTGGCTGATGAGCGGGCTGACGAGGCGGCGGTCGCCGTACCGGGCGACCGAGCCGTAGAGCGAGAACGTGATGGCGTCGATGACGCTGGACTTGCCGGCGCCGGTGGGGCCCGAGAGGGCGAAGACCTCGGCGTCTCGGAAGTCCACGGTGGTTCGCTCGCGGAAGGCGGTGAAGCCCTCGACCTCCAGCTCGATCGGGCGCATCAGTCGGTGGCCTGCTCGAGGAGCTCGGCGAACAGGGCCGAGAGACCCGGGTCGGACTCGTCCCGCTCGGCGAGGTAGACGTCGAACAGCTCCTGGGGCGACTTGCCGGCCCGTTCGGCCCGCTCCCGGCGCTCGACCTCGGGGCGCACGACGGCCACCTCGACCGCGTCGGGGAACAGCGCGCGCACCTCGTCGGCGAGGCCGGGACGAGCGGGCTCGTCGACCCGCACGCGCAGGTGGTCGTCGCCGGTGGTGCCCACGAGGGCCTGCAGCGCGACGAGGCTGCCCTCGAGGGTGCGCAGGCGCCGTCCCGCCGTGAGCGGGACCGAGCGCACTTCGGCGGGCCGGCCCGGCGCGGCCTCGACGACGAGCACCGCCTTGTCGTCGCGGGTCTCGCCGAAGTCGAGCTGGAGGGGGGACCCGCAGTACCAGGCCGGGCAGGGGCCGGGCAGGGACTGCTGGCGGTGCAGGTGGCCGAGGGCGACGTAGTGGGTGCTCGACGGGAAGGCGGTGGCCGGGACGCTGTAGTCGTCGAAGAGGTGGGCGGTGCGCTCGCCGCCACCGGCGAGGCCACCGACCACCATGAGGTGGGCCACCAGGAGGTTGACGGTGTCGTCGCCGAACCCGGCGGTGAGCACGTCGATGGCCCGTCGGACCCGCTCGGCGTAGCGACCGCCGTGCTCGTCGGCGTCGAGGTCCATGAGGTCCGACGCGGTGACGATGTAGCGCTGGCTGGGGAACGGCACGACCGCGAGCCGCGCCGTCTGGCCGCCGGCCTCGACGTCGATGACGCCGCCGTCCTCGGGCCCGGTGAGCATGGGCACCACTTGCACCCCGACCCCGGCGAGGAGGGGAGCCACAGCGGCGAAGCGACGGGCGTTGTCGTGGTTGCCGGCGATCACGACCACGGGGCGCTCACCGCCTCCGGTCAGCTCGAGCAGGGTGCGGTACACGATCTGCTCGGCGTCGGGTGGCGGGGCGGCGCTGTCGAAGAGGTCGCCCGCCACGAGCACCAGGTCGACGGCCTCCGCGTCGGCGATGCCCACGATCTCGGCGAGGACGGCCTCGTGCTCGTCGGCCCGGCTGCGGCCGCGGATGGTCTTGCCGACGTGCCAGTCGGACGTGTGCAGGATCTTCACGCCGACCTCACAGCTTGGGGAACGTCGAGAAGACGTCGTCGGGGTGCTCGGTGGCCGACGGGTTGGCGCCGGCCTCGGCCGCCCGGGTGGCCCAGGCCGGGAAGGGGAACTGCACCATGAGGGGCACCGGGATCTCGGGCTGGGACAACAGCATGGTGCCGGGCTTGATGATGGTGGCCCGCTGACGCTGCACCTGGGGCAGGAAGCCGTACTCGCCCCGGGTCGCCTCGGCGGCGTCGAGGCGACCCACCACGCGGATGGCCGAGTTGGCCACGATGCGGCGCTCGACCTCGCTGGCGGTCTGCTGGGCCCCGATGAGGATGATGCCGAGCGATCGGCCCCGCTCGGCCACGTCGAGGAGGATCTCCTTGATGGGGCTGGCGCCCTCGCGCGGGGCGTACTTGTTCAGCTCGTCGAGCACCACGAACTGGAGCGGCTTGGCCTGGCCGGCGCGCTCTTTCTCCTCGAAGGCCTTGCGCAGCACCACGCCCACCACGAAGCGCTTGGCCCGGTCGTTGAGGTTGTGCAGGTCGACCACGGTGACCTGCTTCTCGAACTTCACCCGGTGCTTCTCGGGGTTGGCCACGTCGGCGCGGATGAGCGGCTCGAGGTGGCGGATGGCGCCGTTGAGGCGGCGGATGAAGGCGCCGACGGTGCCCGGCCCGATGGCTCGGCCGGCCCAGTCCATGCCGTCGGCCTCGTCCTCGACCTTGGCGCTGATGAGCTCGACGAGATCGCGGAAGGTGCGCACCACGGTGCCGTCGATGCTGACGGCGCCGTCGCCGACCGACTCGGCGTGCTGCTTGAGGCGGTGGGTGACGTTGTGCACGACCATCGTGTACTGCTGGCGGTCGTCCTCGGCGTCGGCGAAGAGGAAGGGCAGGAGCTCCTCGGTGCAGAACTGCTCGATGGTCCAGAACACCGAGGTGACGCCCTCGGTGCGGCTGGTGACGTCGGGCGCGGCGTTGCGGTCGCCGCGGCGGGGCGGGGCGAAGACGTCCACGCTGGTGAAGGGCCCCGGCGTGAGGCCCAGCTTCGTGTAGCGGTCGTGGTCCTCGGAGCGCAGCATCGTGTTGGGATGGTCGAGGAAGAGCAGGTCCTCGCCCTTCACGTTGAAGATCAGCGCCTTGGTGTTGACCGCGTCGACGCCGAGCGCCCCCGAGTGGAACAGGCTGTAGAGCAGGAAGGTGGCGTAGGTGGTCTTGGTGGCCACCCCGCTGATGCCGCTGATGTTGACGTGGGCGCCCCGGGTGCCGTCGAGGAACTCGAGGTTGACGTACAGCGGCTCGTCGTCGCGGGTGAGCCCGGCGGGCAGGCGCTTGGTCATGCCGTCGAAGAAAAGGGCCTGGTCGCGCTCGGCCCCCGACGCTCGCCGGACGGCCTGGCCGGGCAGGGGCGGGACGAAGACCTCGGGCTCGAACCGGGTGGCCTGCACCTGCGCGGCCTCGCTCACCTCGGCCGGCAGGACGCCGTCCTCGATGAGCCAGACGTCGCTGTCGAAGCGGGCGCCCTCGTGGCGTGCCCGCACCTGACCCACGACGCCGTAGATCTTCACCGGCTCGCGCCCGGGCAGATCGGTGCGCTCGAGGGCGACGACGTCGTCGAGCTGCAGGAAGGCGTCGGGGCCGACGCCGACCCAGAATTCGAGCGGCGTGGCGTCCTCGGTGCCGATGACTCGCCCGACGAGGGGCTCCGGATCCTCCACGGGCCGAACCTACCGCGGCCCTGTGACAGCGACGACGACCCGCCCGAGGTACGGACCCCACCCGCAACGGCGGCGCGCCGGCCATCGGGGGCGCCTGGGCGCTCTCGTCGAGCTCGGCGACCGGCGTACCCGAGCGGGGGCGGTCGCGCCCGGTAAGGCTCAGTACACGATCACCGGCCTGAATCCCGGCCCCCACAGCGGCCGACCCCCGGGGCTCCCCGGGGTCACGCCGCGACCTCTTCGGGTGGGTCGCCACCCGGGGTACCGCGGCACCCCGTCAGGGTTCACCGCGGAGCATCCGCGGATCCGAGGCTGCCGCCGGCCCGACCCGCGGCTCGCGGTCACCGCCTCGGCGACGCGGCCGCCTCGACGGCGGCGCCGTAGCGGCGCTCCCACTCCGTCGTGTCGGCGGACGCGATGCCCTGTTCGACGGGCGAGCCGTCGAGCAGCGCCGCCAACAGGTCGAGGCACACGTGGTAGCCGGCGCCGGCGCCGGTCACGACCTTCGGATCCTCACTGCCCAACCACGTGGTGAAGGTGAGGACGGTGCCGCCGTCGGTGGGATGCAGCTCCCAGAGCAGCACGTCGCCGTCCCACGTCCAATGGAAGCGGCGGGGCGGGTCCCAGTCGAGGATCTCGCCCCGCAACAGGGGGGTGTCGTCGGGGTACTGCTCCACGACCGACGGCCAGAACGGCAGCTCGAGCGTCGCCCCCGCACGCCGCTCGCCCACGATGTCGCATGGCATCCAGTGCACCAGGTGCTCGGACTCGGTGAGCGCCCGCCACACCTTCTCAGGCGGGTGGGCGAGGCGGCGGGTGTACTGCAGACCGAGGCGGCCCTCGTCGTTCAGCACGGTGGCGATCGGTGCAGTCGGGTCGGTCATGGTTCCTCCGGGTCGTCCATCTCGTCGAGGCGGCGTTCGAGGGCGTCCAGCCGGTCGGACCAGATGCGACGGTAGGGCTCGAGCCAGGCGTCGAGCTCGACCAGCGGCCCCACGTCCACCCGGTACCAGCGCCGCTGCGCCTCCGCCCGCACCCGCACCAGCCCCGACTCCTTCAGCACCCGGAGGTGCTTCGACACGCTGGGTTGTGCGAGGCCGAGCTCAGTCGCCAGGTCGCCGACCACGCGCTCGCCATCGACCAGCGCATCGAGGATGCGCCGCCGCTGGGGCTCGGCCAACGCTTCGATCGCAGCCACCATGGCAAGCAGTATGCTTTATCAGGAATATGCTCGTCAAGGCATGTACGGGCTGCGTTGAGTAGGTGACCGTCCCGCCCGCGCGAGTTGAGTAGGTCCTACTCATGACCCGCGGGGGTCGGCGGTGGTCCTCTGGGCACATGGACACACCGATCACCACAACCCCGGCCACCACCAGCCCGGCCGCCGCCTCGGTGGCCTGGTACAACCGCCCCGGACCGGCGCTCGTCGCCGGCGTCGGGCTGCTCCTGCTGTGCGGCGTGTTCGCCGCGCTCTGGATGACCACCCCCTTCTTCCTCGCCCGGGCACTGGGCTACCTCTGCGGTGGCGCCGGCATCATGCTCGTGTGGGGCGGGGTCAACGGCCTGCGCGAGCAGCGTGCCGAGAACGAGTGGAGGCACTGACATGGCCCGCACCGACAAGTACGAGGCGTACCGCGAGCGCTGGATGATGGAGGTGGCTCCCCACGTGGAGGGCGAGCTGCTCGCCGTCGGCGTGTTCTCCCGGGCCGGGACGATGGGCTCGTTCGGCCTCGGCCAGGTCTCCCCGCTCGCCGGCCTGATCAAGCGAGGGTTCGACAAGGGCAAGGCCGACAACCTGCCCCAGAGCTTCGTGGTCGCGGTCACCGCCGACCGGGTCTACGTGTTCGACTACAAGCCCAAGGGCACGAGCATCAAGGTCAAGGCCCCCCTGCGGGTCTGGGACCGGGACCAGGTGCACGTGCATCGCACCCCCGTCAAGGTCGGCGCCATGAGCAACACCTACCAGGTCGAGCTCGCCGGCCAGGGGGCCATCAACATCGAGTCGGGCAAGATGCCCGGCTCCACGGCCGAGTACAACGCGCCGGTCCTCGACCTGCTGGCCGCCTGAACCGCATCAGCCGCCAGGGCCTCGCCGGGCCCCGCAGCGGACGGGCCGGCCCCACATCGCCCCGGGGCCGGTCCGTTCGCGTCGTCGGCCCGGGCGGGGACGCATCCCGGGCGGTAGCGTCCGCCCCGATGTCCAGCCGCCCCCGCATCGGGATCACGTCCTGGCCCCGCGACGTCGACTACGAGGGCGTCGCCGAGCGGTGCGACACCTACTCCCACGACTACGTGCGGTCGGTGATCGATGCCGGTGGCCTCCCCATCCTCCTCCCCCTCAACGACGAGTCCGACGCCGGCCAGGAGGTCTTCACCGCCCTGCTCGACCTCGTGGACGGCGTGGTGCTCACCGGTGGTGGCGACGTCCATCCCGCTGCCTACGGCGCCGTCGCCGACGAGCGCACGAAGTACACCGACGCCGAGCGCGACGCCTGGGACCACCAGCTGATGCGCATGGTGGTCGACCGGGGGATCCCCACCCTCGGCATCTGCCGGGGTCTCCAGGTCGCCAACGTCGTCTTCGGGGGCACCCTGTCCCAGCACCTCGACGGCCACGAGGCCGACCACCTGGCCTACGACACCGCCCACACCGTGCTCGTCGAGCCGGGCACCCGCCTCGCGGCGCTGCTCGGCCACGGCGAGGCGGAGGTCAACTCGCTCCACCACCAGGGCATCGACACCCTCGGGCCGGGGGTGCGGGCCGTGGCCACCAGTGCCGACGGCGTGGTCGAAGCCATCGAGCTCGAGGGCTCGGACCACTTCCTCGCGGTCCAGTGGCACCCGGAGCTGCTGCGCCACCGCCCCGAGCAGCTCGGCCTGTTCGGCGACCTCGTCGAACGGTCGCGGCGGCGCCCCGTTTCGTAGACTCCGGCGATGGGACGGATCCAACGCACCATCGACCTGGCCAAGGCGAGTGGGCGGGTGCTGAGCAAGGACCGCGAGCTGGCCCTGCTGCCCGTGCTCTCGTTCATCGTCAACCTCGTCGTGATGGCGGCGTTCCTCGCCCTGGTGCTGCTCGTGGGCGGCGACGAGCTGTTCGACACGAGCAGCAGCTCGTCGTCGACGTCGACCTCGACGGGCTTCGACGCCTCGCCCTTCGTCTACCTGCTCGGGATCGTCGGCTACCTGGTGGCCACGTTCGTCACGGTGTTCTTCCAGACCGCGCTGGTGTCCGGGGCCAACGAGTCGCTCTCGGGCGGCGATCCGACCCTCGGCTCCTCGCTCGCCGGCGCCTCCAGCCGCCTCCACCGCATCCTCCCGTGGGCCCTGCTCACCGGCTCGGTGGGCCTGGTGCTCGAGGCCATCGAGGAGCGGGCGGGCTTCGTGGGGGCGATCGTGGCCAACCTCATCGGGGCGGCGTGGCGCATCGTCACCTTCCTCGTCATCCCGGTGCTGGTGGTCGAGGACCTCGGCCCGATCGACGCCACCAAGCGCTCGGCCCAGCTCTTCAAGTCCACCTGGGGAGAGAACCTGGCCGCGCAGATGGGCTTCGGCCTGCTCGGGTTCATCGCCATCCTCCCGGGCGCCCTCATCGGCGGCCTGCTGGCCGCCACCGGCACCACCGCCCTCGTGATCGTCGGCATCGGGATCATCGTCCTCTGGGTCGCCGTCGTGGTCACGATCGTGTCGGCCCTGAGCGGCATCTTCCAGATGGCCCTCTACCGCTACGCCACCACCGGCGAGGTGCCCATGGGCTTCCCTGCCGACGCCCTCACCTCGGCGTTCGGCCCTCGGAAGGGACGCGGCACCAAGGCCTGACCACCGCCCGGACGCGACCCCGGCTCAGAAGGGCCCGCCGGCGAGCTCCTCGGCATCCACCTGGTCCTGGGCCTCGCTGCGACCGGCCCGCTCCTTGCCGCCCCGCGGCGCGAGTTGGCCCGTCGCGAAGTCGCAGGTGCCGAGCACCGTGCCATAGGCGAGGTAGGGGCCCCACACCGCGATGCCGGCCGGGCCGACGTCCTCCCAGTGCCCCTGGTCGGCGGTGTAGCGGCCGAAGGCCCTCCAGTAGCCCGCCGACTTCACGCCTTTCAGGGTGGGCTCGAACCCGCCACCGAGCGGCAGGGCGAACACGAGGCCGAAGGCGATCGAGGCCACCGGCACGATCCAGATCGTGCTCTGGGTGGCCCACAGCGGCCAGGTGGCGCACACGATCCCCGCCGCGAACGGTCCCACGTACAGGACGCGGAACCGCCGGCGGACCAGGCCCTCGTCCTTGGCCCGCTTGAACACCGCGGCCCGGTAGTGGCGCCACCACGACGGGCTCTTGTCCGCCCAGAGCGGCGGGCCGGTGATCTCGCCGGTGGGGCTCTGTGCCCGCAGCGCGTCCAGCACCACCTGCTCGGCCGGCAGCGCGCCCTGGGCCGCCGAGGGCACCCGCAGCACCCAGCGGTCCGGCCCGTAGCCGTCGATGGTGACCACCCCCCGGTGAGCGAGGTCGAGCACCGTGCCCGCCACGGCGTCCTGATCGAGCTTGCGGCCGTCGGCCAGCAGCAACCCCACCACCGCGGGGTCGTAGGCGTCGGGCGGGTCGACCACGTGGTCGGGAAAGGTGGCCTGGTAGCGCTCACGGGCCCGCCGGTCGGAGGTCTGGAGCCGGTACCACTGCACCACCATCAACAGGCAGACGCCCGCACCCACCCCCACCAGCACCCAGGTGATCATCTGCTTCTGGAGGTCCTGGCTGTCGAGGGTGCTCTCCAGCGACTCGCTGTTGGCGTCCGCCGTCGCCACCTCGTTCTGGAAGGCCGACGCGCTCGTCACCGCCCCGAAGTCGCCGGCCAGGCCGGGGGCCAGGCCCGGGGGCAGCCCCACGAGCAGGTCGGAGGAGGTCCAGATGGGCGACTCGCCGGTGAAGCGCACCTTGGCGGGCCGCACCGAGACCTCCTGGTCGAGCCCGTTGATCCAGTGGAAGTCGATGTCCGCCGGGCGGGTGCCCTCGGGCAGGAGGAGCACCCCGCTGACCTCGACGGGCGGGTCCTGGCGGGAGGCGTCGCTGGGTTCGGCCACGAGCGGGGTGTTGATGGTGGTGATGTCGTCGCCGGCCTTGACCGCTCCGGTGATGGTGAAGGTGGCCACCGCCTCCTCGCCGGTGACGGGGACGTTGACCGTCTCGAATTCGGACGATCCCTGCGCCGGCGCACCGTTCACCCGGAGGTCCTCGACGCCGCCGAGGAGCGGCTTGGGGACGGGCAGGATGCCGCCCTCGTCGTCGAGGAAGCGGGCGCCCATGCGCACCCTCAGATCACCGGTGGGCTGGAGGGTGATGCGGTAGGTCAGGGCCTCGAGGTGGCTCCCCCGGGGGGACGACATGAACGCGATCTGGCCGTCCTGGAGGCCGCAGCCGGCCGCCACGACGACGAACAACAGGGCGCACAGGGTGGCTCGTTTCATCGGACACAGCCCACCACGCCCGCGCCCGCCCGTCCTGAGTAGCACCTACTCATCTTCGCCCACCCGGGGTGCCGGGCGTGCACCGCGCCGAGCGCGACCCGTAGCGTGCCCGCCATGACGACAGGCGCGGTCTCGTACGAACTCGACGGCTCCGTGGCGGTGATCCGCCTCGACGACGGGAAGGCCAACGCCATCTCCCACGAGCTCGTCGACGACCTCCACGCCGCCCTCGACCGGGCCGAGGCCGAAGCCCGCGCGGTGGTGCTGGTGGGACGCGAGGGCCGGTTCTCCGCGGGCTTCCACCTGCCCACCATGACTGCGGGCACCGAGGAGATGCAGGGCCTGGTCACCGCCGGCGCCGAGCTGCTCCTGCGCCTCTACCTGCTCCCCCGCCCCCTCGTGGTCGCCTGCACCGGCCATGCCCTCGCCGCGGGCGCCCTCATCCTGCTGGTCGGCGACGTCCGCATCGGTGCGGAAGGCGAGTTCAAGATCGGCCTCAACGAGGTCGCCATCGGCATGCAGCTGCCGATCTTCGCGGTCGAGCTGGCCCGCGATCGCCTGCTGCCCACCGCCTTCACCCACGCCACCATGGGCGCCCAGCTCTACGGCCCCGACGAGGCGGCCGCGGTGGGCTACCTGGACCGGGTGGTGCCCGCCGGCGAGCTCGTCGCCGCGGCCACGGCCGAGGCCGCCCGCCTGGGCGAGCTGCGCACCGGTGCTTTCGCCGAGACGAAGCAGCGGGCGCGCACCACCACCGCCGACTTCGCCCGAGCCACGCTGGCGGAGGACATGTCCAGCATCGAGGTGCCCCAGCCGTAGAGCACCCCGGGGGGTCAGTCGGCCGGCTGGACCTCGAAGGTCAGGTCCCACTCGTGGGTGCCCCGGATCACCCGCTTCACCTCGAGCCCGATGGTGTGCTCGCCGTTCTCGAGGCCCACCGCCGGTGGTGAGTGCCACACGAACCCGTTGTCGGTGGCCTCGACGTTGCCGTCGTCGGTGACGTCCTCGCCGTCGAAAGTCAGCACCGCCGAGCCCAGATTGGTCGACGGCGAGACCTCGATCTCGATCGTCAGCCCCACGGCCTGCTGCGGCGTGATGGTGGCCCCCGGATCGACCCCGGTGGCGGTGACCGAGACCTGGTTCATGTTCCAGATCCAGACGAGGCCCACCACGGCCAGCCCCACGAACGCAAGCGCGAGCAGGAGGTTCACCCGGTCGACGGACTTGCGGCTGCTGAAGCTGCGGCGGCGACCGGGGCCAGGCTTGCGGGGTGCCCCGCCACCGGTGGGGCGGGTCACCGGCACGTGTGGCGTGCGCACAGGACCGCTCGCCTTGCGATCGCCACGGCGGCGACCGGAGGAGCCAGCTCCGGGGATGTCTCGCAGCGAAGAGCTCATGACCAGGGCCATCCTGCCAGGTGCGGCCCCGATGGCCCAACCACCCGGTCAGGGGCGCCGGACGGCCTCCCGGGCCGCGCTGGCCGCAGCGTGCGCCGCCGTCGGTGACCAGCCGAGTGCCTCGAGGTGCGCGGTGAGGCGGGCGGCGAGGCGGTCGTGATCCGGGCGCCACGGGCGCGCCGACGGATGGCGGCGGCGGGCCGCGGCTTCGTCGGCGGCGGGCGCAGGCCGGGCACCGGCCCGGACGCCGGCGCCGGCCGGGTCGGCGGTCACGCCACGAGGGGGAGATCGGCCAACGGGGCGAACCGCTCGTCCGAGTCGGCGAGCCGGCGGAGGCGGCGCCGCATGCGGCTGCTCACCTGGCGGACGGCCTCGGGGCTGGCCCCGAGGCCGGCGGCCACGGTGTGCGACGGGGACGGGTCGCCCAGGTCCGCCTGGAGGCGGAGCTCGAGGACGATGGCCTGGTCGCGGGGCGAACCCACCCGGCCCAGGCCGTCCAGCAACAGGTCGGCCAGGGCGTGGTGACGACTCGCCTCGCGCAGCACCTCGAAGGCCGACCCCTCCTCGCCCGACCAGACGGCAGGACCGGTGGCGTCGGCGACGCCACCGTCGTCGTGGGCCCCCTCGTCCAACTCGTCGGCGTGGATGCCCACCCAGCGCGCCGCGAGGCGGCGCAGGCGGCTGGCGGCCCAGGTCCAGGGCAGCGCCCCACCGTCGGGACGCCAGGCGCCGGCACAGGCGAAGAGCTCGAGGCAGGCGTCCATGACCAGCCCGTCCACCTCCTCTCGGGGCACGCCCCGCACCCCGACCGCACCCAGGTGGGCCCGCATCACGGCCGCGAGGCGGGCACCGCAGGCCTCGTAGAGCTCGAACACCGCGGCCGCCTCGCCGTCGGCCATGCGGACCATGAGTGCCGCGACCCGGGCCCGGTCCTCCTGTGCGTTCGCTTCCATCGTGTGCTCCTCCCCGGCCCCCACCACGGGGCCGATCGCCGGAGCACATCGTGCGAAACGGGTCTGACAGTTACGCCGCTGTCATTCCTCTCGGGCCGGTCGCCAGACCATCGGAGGCCGACCGTCCGCCCAGAACCCGGACCCAACGCCCGGGTCCAGGTCCGGTCGGCCTCCGCCAGCCTGCGGACATCATGGGTGGGCCGGTCGGCTCGTCCTAGGGCCGAAGGTCCCTGGCCCGCTCGCCCAGCTCGCCCACCCCGTCGGCGATGGCGGCGGCGAGCACGTCGACGTCGGAGGCCGTGTCCCGGTCGCCGGTGACCCCGAACGACAGCCGGCCGTTGTAGGAGAGGATTGCGGTGCCCACCCGGACGCCGTGGCTGATGGGCACGAACGGTCGGTACTCGAGCATCTCCCGACCCAGGCAGTACAGGGGGAACTGGGGGCCCGGCACGTTGGTGGTGACGGTGTTGACCGAGCGCTGCGGCAGGCGGTGCATGAGCCGGGTGGCCAGGCGGCTGACCGTGCCCAGGATCATCGGCGGGGCGAGGGCGCCGAGGGTGGTCACGGTCTCGCCGGCGTCCGCCATGTGCGACTGCTTCAGCTCGCGCATGTCGGCGCACACCCGCTCGACCCGCTCGACCGGGTCGGCGAGATCGACCGGCAGGTCGAGCAGCAGGGCCGACACCCGGTTGTCGGGCACGCCCTCGGCGTCCTCGGTCCGCACCGACACCGGCACGAGGGTGGTGACCACGGCCCGGTCGGGGTCCTCGCCCCGGGCGGCCAGGAGCGCCCGGTAGCCGCCGCTCACCGTTGCGAGCACCACGTCGTTGACCGTGCCGCCCACTGCCTTGCCGATGGTCTTCACCTCGACGAGGGAGGCCTCGGAGTGGGCCCACGACCGGGTGGCCCCGATCGGCCCCTCTATGGACAGCGGCGGGGTGGTGCCGAGGTGCCGGGTGAAGCCGATCAGACCCTCCCCCGTGTCGGTCACCGAGCGGAGGGCGCCGAGCGGGTCGCGCGCGATGGCGGCGGGGACCTGGCCGGCCAGGTGCAGCGCGTCGCCGGCCGCGCCGGTCCAGGCATCGAGCACCCGGGAGACACCGGACGGCTCGGGCTGCGGCTGCCAGGGAGGCGGGTCGGGCAGCTCGACGTCACGCTCGAGGTCGAGCAGCACCGTGAGGAGGCCCACCCCGGAGATGCCGTCCACCATGGCGTGGTGGACCTTGAAGATCAGGGCCCAGCGCTCGTCGGCCAGGCCTCGCACCAGGTGGGTCTCCCAGAGGGGGCGCTCCCGATCGAGCGGCCGTGACATGGCGTCGGCCATGAGATCGCAGAGCGCGGCGTCGTCACCCGGGCCGGGCAGTGCCAGCTCGCCGACGTGGTCGCGGACGTCGAAGTCCGCGGCGTCCACCCAGATCGGCCGGCCCAGCTCGAGCGGGACCGAGCGCACCCGTTGGCGGTAGCGCGGGATGAGGTGCAACTTCGCCTCGAGCAGCCCGATCAGGTCCTCGAGCTCGGGCGCCGGGCCCTCGAACACGGACAGGCCGGCGATGTGGAGGTGGGCGACGTCGTCCTCGAGGTGCAGGAACTCGGCGTCGAGCGGGCTCAGGCGGTCCATGACCGGTCCCTCCTACCCACGACCGACGGCCAGCGTCTCGTCGAACGAGCGCCGGACGCAGTCGGACAGGACCTCGGGATCGGGCACCGAAGCCGTGTCGATGGTGAGGCCCACGCAACCGACGCCGACGTGGGACAGCAGGGCCACGCTGAGTGCCGAGCCGCTGGGCGGGGCGAAGGCCCACTCGCGCTCCACCTCGGCGCCGGCGAGGTAGTGCCGCATCGGCACCCCCGGGACGTTGGTGACCACGGCGTCCACCCCCTTCAGCATCCCACCGAACAGGGCGGTGGTCACCGAGATCGGGAGGCGGTCGAGCACGGTGGCGAGCGGCTCGGTGAGGCCGAGCGAGGGCTCGGTGCGCCACTCCTGGGCCACCCGGCCGACCACGGCCATCCGGGCCTGCGGGTCGCGGACGTAGGCGGGGACCGCGAAGCGGGCCGGGACGAAGCGGTTCCCGCCCATCGGGTCGCCCTCGTGGCGCACGTTGATGGGCATGGTGAAGCGCAGCTCCCGAAGCGGCGCCTCGTGATGGCGGTGGTACTCGGCCAGGCCACCCACGACCGCGGCGAGAAAGGCGTCGTTGGCGTGACCGCCCACGGCGTGGCCGGCGGCGCGCAGGTCGTCGAAGGGCACCTCGAACGCCTCGAAGCGGCGAGCGAGGCTGCGCTCGCGCATGATCGGCGAGCAGGGCTCGGTGACCGGGCGGAGCAGCTTGGTGACCGAGCCGCCCATGCGGGCGGCGTCGCGCATCGACCCCAGCGGGTCGCGGGCGAACCCGGACATCGCCGACGCCGCCGCGCCCGGCACGCGGGTGGCGTTGCGGGCGGCGTCGCGCACCGTCTCCGAGAGCGCGCCGGCGAAGAGCGCGCCTGCCCCGGCGGCCGACTCGGCCGTTCGTGGCTTCGGGGGCTCGGGCTCGGGCGCGTCAGCCTCCTGGTCCACCAGCATCAGCGCCAGACGCACGCCCCCCACCCCGTCGGTGACGGTGTGGTGCACCTTCTGCACGAAGGCCGCCCGGCCACCAGGGAGCCCTTCGACCAGGGTGAACTCCCACAGGGGCCGGGCCCGGTCGAACGGGGCCAGCGACAGAGCCTGGGCCACGTCGAGGGCCGCCCGAAGGGGGTCGACGCCGGCGGGGGCCTCCGGCGCCCGCACCCGCCGCAGGTGGTAGTCGAGGTCGAAGCGGTGGTCGTCGACCCACCGGGGCGCGCCGACCCGCAGCGGCGGCACCACCACCCGCTGGCGGAGGCGGGGCACGAGGTGGGACCCGTGGTGCAGCCGGCGCTGGAGGCGCTCCCAGTCGGGGACCCGGTCGAGCAGGGCCACCGCGGTGATGGTGGAGCGCAGGACCGGGTCCTTCTCGATGTCCCAGAGCACCGAGTCCGACGCCCCGAGGCGACGTTCGAATTCTTCGTCCACGCCCTCGTCCACCCCGGCGTCGTCGGTGTTCCCCACGGCTCGATCATGTGTCCGGTGGGCCCCCGGCCCAAGGGCCGAAGGTCACGTTGTGCCTCCTGTCGCCACCCTCGGGACGTTTGGCCCTGCCCGCTCCCACCCTGGTGGGAAATGCTCGGAGGGATGACGATCGACGCCACTCCTCCCGGGCCCCCTCGAGCCTGCATCGACGGCAACGAGGCCGCCGCCCTGGTGGCCTACGCCCTCAGCGAGGTGATGGCCATCTACCCCATCACCCCCGCCACCAAGATGGGCGAGCTCGCCGACGACTGGGCGGCCGCGGCGCGGCCCAACCTCTGGGGCAGCGTCCCCGAGGTGCTCGAGCTCCAGTCCGAGGCCGGCGCCGCCGGCACCCTGCACGGCGCGCTCCAACGCGGGGCGCTCGGCACGACGTTCACGGCGTCGCAGGGCCTGCTGTTGATGATCCCGAACATGTTCAAGATCGCCGGTGAGCTCACGCCGACGGTCATCCACGTCGCCGCCCGCACCCTCGCCACCCACGCCCTGTCGATCTTCGGCGACCACAGCGACGTGATGCATGCCCGCACCACCGGCTGGGCGCTGCTCTCGTCGGGCTCGCCGCAGGAGGCCCACGACCTCGCCGCGGTCGCCCACGCCGCCACCCTCGCCTCCCGCGTCCCGTTCCTGCACTTCTTCGACGGCTTCCGCACCTCCCACGAGATCGACCCGGTGGCCCTCCTCTCCGACGACGACCTGCGCGCCCTCGTGGCCGACGAGGACGTCGTCGCGTTCCGGGGGCGGGCCCTCACTCCGGACACCCCGGTGCTGCGGGGCTCCGCCCAGAACCCCGACGTCTTCTTCCAGGGTCGCGAGGCGTCCAACCCCTTCCACCGGGCCGTCCCCGAGGTCGTGCGCGAGGCGATGGACCGCCTCGCCGAGCGCACCGGCCGGCGCTACGGGCTCGTCGAGTACCACGGCGCCGACGACGCCGACCGCGTCGTCGTGGTGATGGGCTCCGGCGCCAGCACGGTCCGCGAGACGGTCGACGCCCTGTGCGCCGCCGGCGAGCGGGTGGGTGTGGTCACCGTGCGCCTCTACCGCCCCTTCCCGGCAGCCGACCTCCTCGCCGCCCTGCCCCCGACGGCGCGCTCCGTCGCCGTGCTGGACCGCACCAAGGAGCCCGGCGCCCTGGGCGAGCCGCTCTACCAGGACGTGGTGACGGCGCTCAGCGAGGACCGCCAGGGCGCCGAGCCCGGCTTCACCGGTGCCACGCCACGGGTCATCGGCGGGCGCTACGGCCTGGCCTCGAAGGAGTTCCGCCCCGCCCACGCGAAGGCCGTCTTCGACGAGCTCGCCTCCGAGCGGCCGGCGCCGCACTTCACCGTCGGCATCGTCGACGACGTCACCCACCTGAGCCTGGCGGTGGACGACGCCTTCCGGGTCCCCCGACCCGACGGCGAGGTCCAGGCCCTCTTCTACGGCCTCGGCGCCGACGGGACGGTGGGTGCCACCAAGTCCTCGGTGAAGATCATCGGCGAGCACACCGACCTCTGGGCGCAGGGCTACTTCGAGTTCGACTCGAAGAAGTCGGGCTCGTCGACCGTGTCGCACCTGCGCTTCGGGCCCGAGCCCATCGGCTCGACCTACCTCATCGAGGACGCCGACTTCGTGGCCTGCCACCAGTTCGGTCTGCTCGAGCCCATGCGGGTGCTCGACCGGGCCCGGCCCGGCGCCACCCTCCTGGTGAACAGCCCCTATTCGGCCGACGAGGTCTGGGAGCACCTGCCCCGCACCATCCAGGAGCAGATCCTGGCCAAGGGCGTCGACCTCTGGGTGATCGACGCCTACAAGGTCGCCCGGGAGGAGGGCATGGGCACCCGCATCAACACGGTCATGCAGCCGTGCTTCTTCCAGCTCGCGGGGGTGCTCCCCGCGGACGAGGCCATCCACCACATCAAGGCGTCCATCGAGGCCACCTACGGCCGACGGGGCCGCAGCATGGTCGCCCGCAACTTCGCCGCGGTCGACCGCTCGCTGGCCGAGCTGTCCCGGGTGACCGTGCCCGCCGACGCCGGCCCGGTGGCGGCGCCGGTGCCCGTCTCGGCCATCGGCGACGACGCCCCGGACTTCGTGCAGCGGGTCACCGCCCGCCTGCTCGCCGGCGACGGCGACCTCCTGCCGGTGAGCGCCCTCCCCGTCGACGGCACCTTCCCCACGGGGACGGCGAAGTACGAGAAGCGGGCCATCGCCACCGAGCTGCCCATCTGGGACCCCGAGATCTGCATCGACTGCGCCAAGTGCGCCGTCGTGTGCCCGCACGCCGCCATCCGGGTGAAGGTGTTCGCCCCCGAGGCCCTGGAGAGCGCTCCGGACAACTTCCTCTCGAAGACCTTCCGCTCCCACGACCTGCCCGACCACCTCCTCACCGTCCAGGTGGCGCCGGACGACTGCACCGGGTGCGGCGTGTGCGTCGACGTCTGCCCGGCCAAGGACAAGACCGAGGCCAAGCACAAGGCCATCGACATGGCCCCGGCCCTCGATCACCGCGACGCCGAGCGCACCCGGTGGGACTTCTTCTCCTCCATCGCCCCGCTCGACCGGGGTCTCCTCGCCCACGACACCGCCAAGGGCTCGCAGGTGCTCGAGCCGCTGTTCGAGTTCTCCGGCGCCTGCGCCGGCTGCGGCGAGACGCCCTACCTGAAGATGCTCAGCCAGCTCTTCGGCGACCGCATGCTCGTGGCCAACGCCACGGGCTGCTCGTCGATCTACGGCGGCAACCTGCCCACGACCCCGTGGACCACGAACGCCGACGGGCGCGGGCCGGCATGGGCGAACTCGCTGTTCGAGGACAACGCCGAGTTCGGCCTCGGCCTGCGCCTGGGGCTCGACGCCCAGGTGGACCAGGCCCGACTGCTCACGCGTCGCCTCACCCCAGTGCTGGGCGAGGAGCTCGTCACCGCCCTCCTCGAGGCCGACCAGTCCGACGAGGCCGGCCTCGCCGCCCAGCGCGACCGGGTCGGGCGGGCCAAGGCGCTGCTCGGGCCGGCGGTCGACGCCGGCGACGTCGACGCCCACCACCTGCTCGCGGTGGTCGACGCGCTCGCCGACCAGTCGGTGTGGATCGTGGGCGGCGACGGCTGGGCCTACGACATCGGCTTCGGCGGGCTGGACCACGTGCTCGCCTCGGGGCGCAACGTCAACATCCTCGTGCTCGACACCGAGGTGTACTCGAACACCGGCGGGCAGGCGTCCAAGTCGACGCCCCTCGGCGCCGTGGCGAAGTTCGCGGCCTCGGGCAAGGCCACGGGCAAGAAGGATCTCGGGGCCATCGCCCGGGCCTACGGCAACGTGTACGTGGCCCAGGTCTCGATGGGCGCCAACGACCGCCAGGCCACCAAGGCCCTCCTCGAGGCCGCCGCCTGGCCGGGCCCTTCGCTGGTCATCGCCTACAGCACCTGCATCGCCCACGGCATCGACATGTCGAAGTCGATGTCGCACCAGCACGACGCGGTGAAGAGCGGGTACTGGCCGCTGTACCGCTTCCAGCCCAGCCGGGAGGACGGCGGCCACCCCTTCCGCCTCGACTCGAAACGGCCCACCCTCCCCGTGAAGGCCTTCGCCGCCACCGAGACCCGCTTCGCGGTGCTCGAGCGCACCCACCCGGACGAGGCCGAACACCTCCAGGCGCTCGCCCAGGCGGAGGTCGACGAGCGCTGGCACCTCTACGAGCAGCTGGCCGCCATCGAGCGGACCATCCCCCACGAGCCCGATCCCGACGTCGAGCCCGAGCACCCGACCGACGCCGGCTACCCGCACCACCACCATCACCACTCCCCCGACGACCACGACGCTCACGGCGACCACGACGACCACGAGGAGGAGCCGTCATGACGGTCAACCTGCACACGAGCTACCTGGGCTTCGACCTGCGGTCGCCCATCGTGGCGTCCTCCAGCCCGCTCACCGGCGACGCCACCACGCTGCGTCAGATCGGCGAAGCGGGCGCCGGCGCCATCGTCCTGCCGTCGTTGTTCGAGGAAGAGGTGCTCGAGGAGGAGCTCGAGCTGAACCAGGCCCTGGAGCAGGGCTCGGGCCAGTTCTCCGAGGCCTCGGACTACTTCCCGGCCATCCCCCGCCTCGACACGGCCTTCGACCGCTACATCGACCACCTGGCCGAGGCCAAGGAGCTCACGGAAGCACCGGTCATCGCCAGCCTCAACGCCGCCACCGGTGGTGGTTGGGTGCGCTACGCCGAGTTGCTGGAGGACGCCGGCGCCGACGCGCTCGAGCTGAACCTGTACCGGGTGGCGGCCGACCCCACCGTCGACGCCGCCGAGGTCGAGGCGCGGGACCTCGCCCTGATCCGGGGGGTGCGGGACGCCATCACCCTGCCCCTGGCGGTGAAGCTCAGCCCCTACTACTCCTCGTTCGGCCACTTCGCGGCCGCCGCGGTCGAGGCGGGCGCCGACGGCCTCGTGCTGTTCAACCGCTTCTACCAGCCCGACGTGGACCTCGAGACCCTCGACGTCGTGCCCCGGCTCGAGCTCTCGGCGCCCGGCGAGCTGCGCCTGCCCCTGCGGTGGATCGCCATGTTGCGCCCCCAACTCGGCGCCGGCGTGAGCCTCGCCGCCACCTCGGGCGTGCACTCGGGCCGGGACGCGGCGAAGGCCCTGCTGGTGGGTGCCGACGTGGCCATGACCACCTCCGCCCTCCTGCGTCAGGGCCCCCGGCGGCTGGAGGGGATGCTGCGCGAGCTGCTCACCTGGCTCGACGCCCACGGCTACGAGAGCGTGGCCCAGCTGCGCGGCTCGGTCAGCCACCGCAACGCCGACGACCCGTCGGCGTTCGAACGGTCCAACTACCGCCAGGTCCTCCAGTCGTGGAACCACCCGCTGAGCCACTGACGCCGGACGACCCACCCGCCCGCCGCCATCACCGGGGCCGCTGGGTGGCGCTCGGCGTCACGGTGGCCGTGGTGGCCGCGCTGGTGGCCGGCGCCGCGGTCCTGATCCTGCGACGCGAGCCGGGGCCCGCGTCCATCGACGAGGCTGTCGAGGACTTCAGCGGCGGCACCGACGGGACCGACGACGGGGGCGGCGCGGATGGGGTCCCCCGGCCCGCCGAGGGCGTCTACGTCTACGCCGGCGAAGGCTCTGAGTCGCTGTCCCTGCTGCCCGGCGATCACGGCCAGGGGCCGCGTCTGCCGGCCACGGTCACCCACGACGCCGACGGCTGCTGGAGCTTCCGGATCGAGCTGCACGAAGACCACTGGCAGGCGTGGGACTACTGCGCGGAGCACGGCGCGGACGGGCTGGAGCTGGTCGAGGTGGGCGGGCAGACCTTCCAGGCCTGGGACCTGGGCGTGGCCGCGGTCGGCAACACCTCGACGTTCCGCTGTCCCGACTCCGTGGTGGTGCGGGCCGGCGCGGCGCCCGGCGACCGGTGGCGCCAGGAGTGCCGGGGCACGAGCGACACGGTCTCGGGCACCACCGTGTCCGCGGGGCGCACCATCTTCGTCGGCGAGGAGACGGTCACCGTCGGCGCCGAGGAGATTCCCGCCCTGCACTACCACCAGGTGCGCGAGATGTCCGACGCCCAGTCCGGCCGTCAGGTCGAGGACTTCTGGTTCCGGGCCAGCGACGGCCTGCCCCTGCGCAACACGCGTTCCGCCTCGATCGACTCCGACTCCCCCGTCGGCGCCATCACCTACTCCGAGGAGGGCGAGTGGCGCCTCACCTCCCTGGAGCCCCGCACCTGACCGGCACGATTGGAGGGAGGTCGACTCCTTGCCGCCGGGGCATCGTGGCCGTACGCTGTCCGTACAGACAGAAAGGAACGGGCATGGCCGCCGCACCCATTCGAACGAGAGACCAGCGCATCGAGGTCCGTGCCACCGCAGAGGAGCGGACGCTCATCAGCCGGGCCGCAGCGGAGTCCGGGGCCGACCTCACCACGTTCGTCCTGACCAATCTCACCGACGCAGCCCGACGCGTCCTCGCCGACCGCGACCACTTCGAGCTGGCCCCTGAGGCGGCCGCAGAGTGGGATCGCATCAACGACGAACCCGCTCGCGACCTGCCGGGACTCCGCAAGCTCCTGGAACGTCGCTCCCCGTTCGAGAGGTGACGAGTTACCGGGCACCGGTGCCGCTCGGACCGGCACATGCCGTCGAGCAATTCGCCTGCGGCTCGTCCGAGCAGACCGATTGGCTGCGCCGCTACGCCCGCCAGTCCATCGCAGGCGGCACCACGCGTGTCTTCGTCGTCACCCCCGCCGGCGGCCACGAAGTCGTGGCGTACTACGGCTGGTGCATGGGGCAGCTCGCGCTCGAGGCAGCACCTGAGCGACTCCGCAGGGGCGCCGGACGCTACCCACAACCGGTGGCACTCCTCGCCCGCCTCGGGGTGGACTTTCGTCACGAGGGAAGGGGGCTGGGCGCCGGACTCCTCGTGGACGCCATCGCCCGGTTGTTGGGCCTGAGCGACGAGATCGGCTGCCGCGGGTTGCTCATCCACGCCGAGACCGACGCAGCGCGCGAGTTCTACCTGCACCTGATCCCGGAGCTCATCCCCAGCCCGACCGACGACCTCCACCTCGTCCTGTTGATGAAGGACGCTCGGCGGACCCTACGAGCCGAGTAGCCACGAGCACCCGAAGGGACACCATCTGGTCTCGCGACGTCTTCAAGCGACCTCGTCGGGGAGGGGGAACCAGCGGAGGTGCTCGAAGTCCGACGTGAGGTCGGGACGGGCGAGGGGCTCGGGGCGCTCGTCCTCGGCGGCGCGCCGGAGGATCGCCCGCGCCTCGTCGAGGAGCGCCGCGAAGTCCACCACCGCGTGCTCGTGCGGCCGGCTCGGGTACGACATCGACCCGCCGGCGTACGAGATGTCGTGCAGGCTCATGGGTGGCTTCGTGGGCCCGTTGCGGTGGCGCCAGAGGCCGGTGTCGGGCTCGAAGGCGTACCAGGGCAGGAGGTGGCCGCCCTCGTCGGCGACGAGGTGGACCGCGTCGAGCAGGTACCGGAAGGTGGCGTCGTCGATGAAGTAGTTGAAGTTCACCCGCGTCCAACCCGGCTTGATGCCCTCGCAGCCACGGTCGATCTCGCGCTCGAACTCGTGGGAGCGGTCGAGGTCGATGCCGAGGAGGCGGTGGCCGTAAGGACCGGCGCAGGAGCAGCCGCCTCGGGCCTGGATGCCGAAGAGGTCGTTGAGGAGGGCCACCACGAAGTTGTGGTGGAGGTAGCCGTCCTGGCCGTCGGACATGGGGTGGCGCACCACGAAGCTGACGATGGAGAGGCGCTCGGCCTTGTGGTTGCCGAGGACCTCGATGCGCTCGTTGGCCTCCCACGACTCGATGGCGAGGCGCACGAAGCGCTCCTCGCGGGCGCGGATCTCGTCGATCCCCACGGCCTCCTTCAGCTGGAACACCAGCCCGGCCCGGATGGAGTCGACGATGGCGGGGGTGCCGCCCTCCTCGCGCTGCTCGACGTCGCTGAGGTAGTCGTGCTCGCTCGGGTTGACGAAGCGGACGGTCCCGCCGCCGGGCACGTCCGGCACCCGGTTGGTGAAGAGCTCCTTGCGGGCCACCAGCAGGCCCGGCGTGCCGGGACCGCCGATGAGCTTGTGGGGCGAGACGAAGATGGCGTCGAGGTAGGCGGGGCCGGCGGCGGGCGAGCCCATGTCGATGTCGACGTACGGCGCAGCCGCCGCGTAGTCCCAGAACGAGAGCGCCCCGTGGTGGTGCAACAGGGTGGACACCGCCACGGTGTCGGTCATGATCCCGGTGACGTTCGAGGCCGCCGAGAACGAGCCGATCTTGAGCGGCCGATCGGCGTGGCGCACCAACTCGGCCTCGAGGTGGGCGAGGTCGACGTGGCCGTCGGCGTCCTCGTCGATGGTGACGACGTCGGCGATCGACTCCCGCCACGGCAGCTCGTTGGAGTGGTGCTCGAAGGGGCCCACGAACACGACCGGGCGCTCGTCGGCGGGGATGTGATCGAGCAGGTGGTAGCGGTCATCGAGCTGGCAGGGCAGGCGCAGACCCAGCACCCCGATGAGCCGGTCGACGGCGTAGGTGGAGCCGCTGCCGCAGAAGAGCACCGCGTGCTCGTCGGAGGCGCCGACGCAGCGGCGGATGATCTCGCGCGCCTCCTCGCGGAACCGGGTGGTCTGGAGGCCCGTCCCCGACGACTCGGTGTGGGTGTTGGCGTAGAGCGGCAGGACCACCGAGCGGAGGTGATCCTCGATGAACGAGAGCGAGCGCCCCGAGGCGGTGTAGTCGGCGTAGATCACCGGCCTGGGCCCGAACGGGCCGTCCACCACCTCGTCGAGGCCGATGACCCCGTCGCGGATGGCGGCGATCAGGTCGTCGGCGGGCACCCCACCAGGCTACGGCCTGCCGTGCGCGACCCTGGAGGGGTGCCCCGCCTCCTCCTCGTGCACCACACGCCGTCGCCGGCCGTGCAGTCACTGCTCGAGCGGGCCCGCGACGGCGCCGTCCACCCGGACATCGAGGGCGTCGAGCTCGTGGTCCGGCCGGCGCTCGCCGCCACCGCCATCGACGTGCTCGAGGCCGACGGCTACCTCCTCGGCACGCCGGCCAACTTCGGGTACATGAGCGGGGCCCTCAAGCACTTCTTCGACCTCGTCTACTACCCCTGCCTCGACGCCACCGGCGGGCGCCCCTACGGGCTGTACGTCCACGGCAACGACGACACCTCCGGCGCGGTGCGGGCCGTCGCCACCATCACCGCGGGGCTCGGCTGGAAGCTGGCGCAGCCCGTGCTGGAGGTCACCGGCAGCCCCGATGCGGCCGCCCTCGACGCCGCGTGGGAGCTCGGGGCGTCGCTGGCGGCCCTGCTGGCGACCGAGGCCACCTGAGCCGCCTCGGTACCATCGGGTCCGTGCCTCGGGGACCCCACCGCTCGCGCCAGGTGCTGGTCGGCGTGGTGCTGGCCGCCGCCTTTGCGGTCACCGCGGCGTCGTGCGGCCATGCCGACCGCCCCGATCTCGGCGAGGACGCGGCGCCGACGACCACCACGGTCGCCCCGACGACCACCACCGCCCCCGACCACACGACGACGGTGGTCACCACCCCGGCGACCTCGGTCGAGGTGTTCTCCGCCCCCGACGATCCGGCGCCGGCGCTGACCGTCGAGAAGCCGGGGCCGGGTCTGCAGGCGCCCGCCGACCCCCTCGCGTTCGTGGTCGAGGACGAGCAGGACGGCTGGGTCCAGGTGCAGGTGCCGGTGCGCCCAAACGGCACCACGGGCTGGATCAAGGCCGATGGCCTCCAGGAGGCCACCACGGACCTCCGCATCGAGGTGAGCCTGTCCTGGTTCCGACTCAAGATGTTCGACGGCGACGAGCTTCTGCTCGACGTGCCCGTCGCCATCGGCGCCGACGACAGCCCCACCCCCACCGGCACCTTCTTCACCACCACCCTCATGCAGGGCTACGCCCAACCCAGCGCCTACGGCATCGCCGCCATCGGCCTGTCGGGGTTCTCGGAGGTGCTCGAGAGCTTCGGCGGCGGCCCGCCCCAGATCGCCATCCACGGCACCTACGACGACGCCGCCATCGGCTCACGGGTGAGCAACGGCTGCATCCGCATGAGCAACGCCGACATCCAGTCCCTCGTGGACCAGCTCCCCCAGCACCTCGGCGTCCCGGTCACCATCGCCCCCTGATCGCTCCCCCACCTGCAACGGTGCTGACACCGTTGCAGTTGCGGCTGTGTCTTTCAGCCGGTGAAGGCGGGGGCCACCGGCAACGGCTCGGCGGCGGGCAGCGGGCAGACGCCGCCGACGGCCTCGGGCACCTCGGCGAGGCCCGTCGACGTGAAGGGCGAGGCGATGGTGCGGCTCGGGTCGGGCGCCGAGAGGCAGGGGATGTCGGCGATCTCGGTGTCCATGCGGGTGGCGCCGTGGGCGACCCGGAAGCGGGCCAGGGTCTGCGGCTGCGAGTCCACGTCGTACACGTTGACGGTACGGAACTCGACCGTGAGGGCGCACTCGTCCACCTGCACGACCGTGTAGCCGAAGTTCACGAGGTTCACGTAGGTCTGGTGCGGGTTGAGCACCGTCGAGCCGAAGCCGATGTTCACGAAGCCCTGCGTCGCTGCGTACAGGTCGCCCCCGGCGTCGCGCACGAGGTCCGGGTCGGCCGACTGCGAGCCGGTGGTGAAGGCGAAGGCCACTGCGGGGGCGTCGGGGTCGGCGAAGTCGGTGGTGAGGTGGGCGGCGATCCACACGTGGGTCTCGCCGCAGAGGAAGGCCACGTCGGTGATCCCCTGGTTCGCGATGAAGGCGAGGATCTCGTCGCGCTCGGCGGCGTAGTCGTCCCAGGCACCAAAGCCCCGCTTGGACGGGTCGAGGTTGCGCCAAGGGGCGAAGTCGGTGGGGTTGCCGATCAGCTTCCAGCGGGCGGTCGAGGTGGCGAGGCCGTCGAGCAGCCACGCCTTCTGCTCGGCGCCGAGGCAGGTGCGGCCCGCGGTCGAGGCCCCGACGTCGTCCTCGTCGAGCTCGGGATCGCGCTGGGTGCGGGTCTCGATGAGGAACAGGTCGACCAGGTCGCCCCACGCCACCTTGCGGTAGGGCCGGGTGACGTCGCCGCCGGGCGCCTCGACGGGCATGTTCTCGAACCACGCGGTCTTGGCGGCGAGCGCTCGGGCCGGGACCTCGTTGCGGTCGATGCCGTTGCGGAACTCGCCGTCGTCCCACATGGCCACCAGGGGCAGCGCCGCCTGGAGCTGCTGGAGGCGGGCGTCGCCCTTGAACTGGTGGTAGACGCCCCGGTAGTCGTCGAGGGAGATCGTGCTCCCGTCGTTGACGTAGATGTAGTCGCCGAGGTGCATGAAGAAGTCCAGGTCGCCTTCCTCGGCGGCGGCCCGCTGGGCCACCCGCTCGGTTCCCCGCTGCTGGCACGAGGCGAAGCCGAAGCGCAGCGACGAGACGGCGGCGCCCTCGGGCGGCGCCGTGCGCAGGCGCCCCACCGGGCTGGCGTCGGGTCCCACGGTGAAGCGGTAGTGGAACCAGCCGTCCGGGGTGAGCCCGGTGACCGGCACCTTGACGGTCCAGTCGGCGGCGGCCTCGGCCACGGCCACGCCGCCGGCCACGATGGTGGCGAACGACTCGTCGGTGGCGACCTCCCAGGTCACCGGGACGGGCTCGGCGCCGGCCGGCGCGACGACCCGGGTCCACACCACGGTGCCCTCGGGGAGCGGGTCGCCGGCGATCACGCCGTCGGGCCACGCGACGACGTAGCCGGCGGGGATCGGCGGCGTCTGCGCCGACGCCGACCGGGTACGCAGCCCCACCGCGGCAGCCGCACCTGTCGCGCCGATCAGCGCCAGGAAGCGCCGGCGGGTGATGGGCCCGAGGCCGGCGACGACGTCGCCCGTGCCGCTCGTGCGTCCCTGGGCCTCGGTCGTCACGGCGGGGACGCTAGCGCGGCCCGGCAACCACCTCGGTGGGCCCGGACCGCCAGGCACCCCAGGTGAAGAGCGAGGCGGCCAGCACCTGGAGCCAGAGGCCGCCGGCGTTCACGATCTCCTCGATCCCCTCGAGGCCGGGGGCCTCGTTGAACGAGTGGTAGAGAGTGTGGGGCAGGGCGAAGGCGAGGAAGACGGCGAGGGCCAGCAGCAACAGCTCCCGGCGCGGCCAGATGCAGGCCAGCAGCAGGCCCACCCCGGTGGCGAAGAAGCCCGCGCCGGCGCCGGCCGCCAGGTGCTCGTTGAACGGCGGGATGGCGGCCACCAGATCGGGCCCCACCCCGGGGAAGTTCTCGTACCAATTCCTGGTGGCCAACAGCGCCCACACACCCACCAGCAGCTGCGGGATGGCCAGCACCACCAGCACCCCGAGGCGCACCCAGCTCGGAACCCGCTCCCCCATGGCGCCACGCTATGCCCGCTCCGAGGGCCGTGATGTCCCGTGGAGCACCAACCGCTACCTCCGGGTCGCTTCGGTGGCGACCGGGACGCTCCCGTTCGGGTCCCGGTAGCGACCCGGACCAGGGAGCGCGCTCGCGAAACAGCCAGTGTCAGGTGTTCAATCTGGATTGAACACCTGACACTCTCGCATTTACACTGTCGCCATGGGTCCACGAGCCACACCTGAGGCGACCGCCGTCGCCGAGGCCTTCCGCCACCTGAACATGGAGGCCGAGGCCGTCGGCGGAAGCGTTCGCCTCGCAGCCACAGGAGACCTCGTCGCCGTCCACCTCGACGACGTCGGCCCGGAGGACCTCCAGATCGTCGTGCGGGACCGGGTGACGCTGGTCGAGGCCAGGCAGCTCCACGAGCGCGGCGCCGGATGGCTCGACCTCACGGGCCACCTCACGTTCAGGTCGCCCACCCTCGTCGTGAACGCCGATGTGCCCGGCCTGCCAGACCAGACCAGCCAGCGCAGCGTCTCGGTGTTCGCTGGAGCGGTCGTCTCCGGCATCACCGTCGCAGCGCTCGCCGCCTGGCCCCAGCCCCTCTCAGGCGTCCGCCCGACCGCCCGGATGCTCGGTGCGACACCCGGCGGCGTGTCGCTGGCGTTCCGTCGCCTCGCAGGCGCTGGCTACCTGACCTCGGACCACCGTGCCACCGCAGCGCTGTTCTGGGCGGCCGCAGCCGAGTGGCGGCCCGAGTGGATCGACCTGCCGTTGATCGCTGTGCCTCCGGGATCGGACGCCGCAGCGGTCGGGGCTCTGGCGGCCGCTCAGCTCGGCGCTCCGATCGCCGTGACCGCCGAGACTCCGCCCGAGTACCTGCTCGCATCCTCGGCTGCCTTGAAGTACGCCACGATGGCGACCCAGGCGCTCGGCCGAGACGGGCCGATGGGGCGCTACGCCGTCGCCCCCTCTCCCCTCGCCGTCAGCCTCAAGCACCCTGCCCGCCTGTCGGTCCGGATGATCCCGGTCACGTCCGAGGCGATCGTGGCGCTGTCGCTGGCCATCGACCCGGCCCGTGGCGCCGAGACCGTCCGCGCCTGGGAAGGCGACCATGTCTGGCACTGAGCCCGACGAGCCACCAGTCCCGCCGGTCCTGCTCCCCGGTGCAGCGATGGACGCCTTCATCGGCTCGATCGCCCGGCTCGCCCCTGCCGGCCCCGTCATCATCGGCGGCCTGGCCGTCATGAGCCGTGTCGGCGGCGAGCACCGCCCGACCCTCGACATCGACTCGGCGTTCAACAACGAGACCGACACGCCGACGACCACGGTCCTCGTCGCCGACGGGATCGCCACGGACGAAGACGCCATCCACCGGACCTCCTGGAGCTCGTCATCGGTCTCCTCCTCGCCCGCCTCTCCGAGTAGCGGTCAGTCGGCCTCGACGGTGTCGTAGCCACGGTGAACTGCTACCGAAGAACTGCTACCACTCCCGGAGCAACGGCCAGAACGAGAACGGCCCTGGCCGGCGTCTCCGCTGGTCAGGGCCGTGTCTGGCTGGCGCGCTTGGAGGGACTCGAACCCCCAACCTTCTGATCCGTGGTCAGCAGCATCCCCGCTGCCCAACGGCTCAGTAGGAGCGGGTGTCGACGACGTTGTCGTTGGGGTCGAGGAGGAAGGCGGTGTCGCCGTCGTTGTTCCAGATGGCCGAGCCCTGGTTGCACCAGAACAGATCGGTGGCGGTCGGCGACCCGCAGCCGGTGCGGACGGTGACGGTCCCACCGGCGGGGACGGTGAACCCGGCGGGGAAGGCGAAGCGGTGGGAGGCGGTCTCGTCCTTCAGCACCCAGCCGGTGAGGTCGACCTCGGCGCCCGACCGGTTGGCGACCACGGCGTACTCGGCGTTGGCGTCGAGGGTGTCGTCCCCCGGCGGGTCGGCCTCGATGCGCTCCACCACCAGGGCGCCGGCGTCGGCGTCCACCCGCCCGCAGGCGTCGGGCGCCCAAAGGCCCCGCTCGTCCGCCCGGGCCGCGGCCTGGGCGGCGTCGAGCTGGTCGGCCCGGGCGACGTCCGGCTCGTAGCGGAAGGCCTGGGCGAAGCCGTCCCGCACCATCGCCTCGTTGACGAAGCTGTCGCCGACGAACACGTAGCGGAGCAGCCGCCCGAACTGGTCCCGGTCGGTCTGGTCGACGACGAGGCGCACGTCCCGGCCGTCGACGAGGTCGACGAGGGCGTTCGTGGCCTCGGCGAAGAAGCACTCGTCACGCTCGGGGGTGTTGATCCCGATGAGGCGCACGTCCTCCTCGCGGCCGTCCACCTCGACCACCAGGGTGTCGCCGTCGGTCACCCGGAGCACGCGGCCCGTCCTGTCGGGGCGGTCCGGCTGCGTGGCGCCGTCCGTCGAGGTGACCGCCGGCGTGCCCGGCGCCGCCGACGACGAGACAGGGGTCGAGGACGAGGAGGGCGTGGAGGACGAGGAGCACGCGCCGGCGCCGAGCACCGCCGCCGCCACGAGCCCCACCACCGCGATCCTCACGCCTGCGTTCTACCGTCTGGGCGTGACCGAGCCCGAGCACCGACCGTGGTGGCACGAGACGACGATCTACCAGGTGTACCCGCGTTCGTTCGCCGACTCGGACGGCGACGGCATCGGTGACCTGCCCGGCATCACCGCCCGGCTCGACCACCTCGTGGACCTGGGCGTGGGCACGGTCTGGGTGTCGCCGTTCTTCTCGAGCCCGCAGGCCGACTTCGGCTACGACGTGAGCGACTACTGCGACGTCGCCCCGGAGTACGGCACCCTCGCCGACGCGGAGGCCCTGATCGCCGCCGCCCACGAGCGGGGGCTGCGGGTCATGTTCGACCTCGTGCTCAACCACTCGTCGGACCAGCACCCGTGGTTCCTCGAGTCCCGCACGTCCCGGGACAACCCCAAGGCCGACTGGTACGTGTGGCGGGACGGGCGGGGCCCGGGCGGGCGCAAGCCCCCCAACAACTGGAAGGCGGCCATCGAGGTCAAGACCGGCTGGCAGTGGGGCGAGGAGCGACAGCAGTGGTTCCTCGCGTCGTTCCTGCCGTGCCAACCGGACCTCAACTGGCGCAACCCCGACGTGAAGGCGGCCATGTTCGCCGCCGTGCGCTTCTGGCTCGACCGGGGCGTCGACGGCTTCCGCCTCGACATGTTCGGCTCGATCATGAAGGACCCCGGATTCCGGGACAACCCGCTGCGCCCGACGGCTTCACGGGTCACGCCGCCCCGCCTGTACCCCCACGAGTTCACCGAGAACACGCCCGACAACATCGAGCTGGCCCGGGAGCTGCGGGCCGTCTGCGACGAGTACGAGCCCGAGCGGGTGCTGCTCGGCGAGGTCTTCGGGCCGGCCGAGGTGCTGCAGGCCTACACGGGCGGCCCCGGGGGCGACGGCCTGCACCTCGCCTTCCTCTTCGAGTTCCTCGTGTTCAAGTACGACGCCGGCTGGTTCCACGACGTCATCGCCCGCTTCGAGCACGCGTTCCCCGCGCCGGCGCAGCCCACCTACGTGGTGGAGAACCACGACCGCAGCCGCAGCATCGACCGCCTCGGCGGCGACGAGGAGAAGGCCCGCGTGCTGGCCACCGTCCTGTTGACCGTGCGGGGCGTCCCGACGATCTACATGGGCCAGGAGCTCGGCATGGCCAACACCTACCGGCCGCTCCGCGACGCCCTCGACCCCATCGCCCGCTCGCTGGCGTGGATCCCCGAGCCGCTCTCGAAGCGCCTGCCCGAGCGGCTGAACCGCGACGAGGTGCGCTCGCCGATGCAGTGGGACGGCACCGTCCACGCCGGCTTCTGCCCGCCCGACGCCACCCCGTGGCTGGCCGTCAACGACGACCACCGCACCCGCAACGTGGCCGACCAGGTGGGCCGGCCCTGGTCGATGCTCGAGTGGTACCGCCGGCTGCTGCACCTGCGCCGCGAACGCCCCGCGCTGCACGCCGGCGACCTGCACCTGCGCAGCGGTCTCGGTGCCGGGCTCCTCGCCTACGACCGGCGCCACGGCGACGACCGGGTCACGGTGGCGGCCAACCTCGGCACCGCCGCCACGTGGGTCGAGGTCACCGACGACCTCGTCCTGCTGGCCGCCAGCGCCGAGGACGTCCGCCTCGCCGGGGGCCGCCTGCACCTCCCGCCCGACCGCGCCGCGATCGTCGGTTCGGAGGCGCCGGGCGCCGGGTAGGGACGAAGGACCCTGGCCCCCACGGCCCCGTGGGGGTTGGCTGGCCTTGGGATGAGACACCACCGACCGCTCGATCCGGACCGACAGCGCGCCGAGATGGTGGCGCGCGACCTCGCCGGCCGGGGCATCCGGGACGCGACGGTGCTGGCCGTGATGGGCGAGGTGCCCCGGGAGCGCTTCGTCGAGCCCTGCCTCGTCGAGGCGGCCTACGACGACTGCGCCCTGCCCATCGACGCCGACCAGACCATCTCGCAGCCCTACATCGTCGCCCTCATGACCGAGGCCCTCGAGCTGCGGCCCACCGACCGGGTGCTGGAGATCGGCACCGGTTCCGGGTACGCCGCCGCCGTGCTCGGGCGCATCGCCGCCGAGGTCTGGACCGTCGAGCGCCACCAGTGCCTGGCCACGCAGGCCACCGAGCGGCTGGCCGAGCTGGGGCTCGACAACGTGACCGTGGTGGTCGGCGACGGCACCCTCGGGTGGCCCGACGCCGCCCCCTACGACGCCATCGTGGTCACCGCCGGCGGCCCGACCGTCCCGAAGGCGCTGCTGGACCAACTGGCCGACGGCGGCCGCCTCGTCATGCCCGTCGGGGCCGGCCAGCACGACCAGGAGCTCGAGCGGGTGCGCCGCCAGGGCGACGACCTGCGCACCGAGCCTCTCGGCCCGGTGCGCTTCGTGCCACTGGTGGGCGAGCAGGGCTGGGCGGCCGGCGAGCCGCCCAGCACCTATCCGCTGGCTCTCTAGCGGTCAGAGCGCCCGTCGGCCGAGACGGCGGGCGAGCGATCCAGGATCACGGGCCGGCGGGGACGGCCTCGCACTTGGTGATGGAGTTGGTGCCGGTGCCACCGATGCAGGTGTCGAACTCGCTGCCACCGTTCAACGTGTCGTTGCCGCCGGCGCCGTCGAGCTCGTCGTTGCCGGCCTGGCCCCGGAGGGTGTCGTTGCCGCCGCGCCCGCAGACGACGTCGGCGCCCGAGCCGGCGTTGATCACGTCGACGCCCGCGGTGCCGACGATGACGTCATTGCCGGCCGTCGGGGCGCCGTAGGCCCCGAGCAGCACCGTCGCCACATCACCCGAGCACTTCGGGGTGGTCAGACGGCCGACCCGGCCGTTGCCCTGGCCGGCGAACCAGATGTTGTCGTCCGGGCCGACGGTGATGCCCTGAGGGAACTCGAGGTTGACGTTGGCGAAGGTCGTCACGGCGCCCGAGAGCGTCACCCGGGCGAGGCGGTCGGGGTTGCCCTCGGTGGCCCACAGGTTGCCGTCGGGGCCGGCCACGACCGCGGTCGCGCCCGACACGCCGGGGATGCTGCTGAAGCTGCCTGCGGTGGTGACCCGGCCGAGGCTGCTGTTCGAGCTGTTGGCGTACCAGAGGGCACCGTCGGGGCCCGTCGTGATCCCGAGCGGGGCCCGGACGTGGGTGGCGTTGACGAACGTCGTGATCGAGCCCGCCGTGCTGATGCGGCCGATGCGGTTGTTGGTGAGCGAGGTGAACCAGAGCGCGCCGTCGGGGCCGGCGGTGATGTCCCAGGGGCCGTCCACGTTCGCGTTCGTGAAGGTGGTGACCGATCCGGCGGGGGTGATCCGGCCGATGCGGTCGTTGTCCTTGCTGGTGAACCAGAGGTTGCCGTCGGGCCCGGCGGTGATGGCCTGGGGGCGGTTGATGTTCACGTTGGTGAACAGGGTCACCGTGCCCGTGGGGGTGATGCGGCCGATGCCGCTGGCCTGGCGGGCGGTGAACCAGAGGTTCCCGTCGGGGCCGGCCACGATGTCGTTCGGGCCGTAGAGCGGGTCCTGCGGGAAGACGGTCACGGTGCCGGACGGCGTCACCTTGCCGATCTTGTCGCCGTTGGAGCTGGCGAACCAGATGTTGCCGTCGGGCCCGGTGGTGACGCTGTCGGGCGAGCCCATGCCCGCGGCGGTGAAGGTGGTGATCCCGTTGATGGCGGCGCCGGCGGGCGCGGCCCCGACGGTGGCGGCCGCCAGGGCGCACAGGAGGCTCGCGACCGCGAGCAGGCAGAGGTGTCGTCGCATGGTTGCATCATCGCCCACGCGGGGGTCGGTTCCATGAGCAGCCCCTACTCAAATCCACCGCACCCCGGGGGCCGGGCTACTCAGGCGCGGTCGCCCGTCGTTGCGCGCCGGCAGCGCGGACCCGCGAGAATCAGGGCATGGATCTGACGGTGGGCGCCATCCCCTTCTACTTCTCGAGCATGGGGGCCGAGGCCTGGTACCTGAAGCGCCGGGCCGAGCGCGAGGGGCCGTCGACGTCCGACTACGAGCGTGACGACACGCTGGCCAACCTCGCCATGGGCACCCTCAGCCTCGTCGTGCCCCTCGCCACCCGGGCCCTGGCCGAGAAGATCGCCCCGCAGCGCTCCAAGGTGGGCAAGGGCCTCATCGCCGCCGCGGTGGCCGGCGCCGCCGTGACCACCTGGGCCGACCGCCGCTCCCGCAAGGCCCGCCGGGCCGAGGAGCGCGAGCAGGCCCGCCAGGTGGCCCGCATCGCCGGCCCCGCCACCGTCGCCGCCGGCGGCCTCGCCGCGGCAACCGCCTTCGCCACCGCCACCAGCCCCAAGGCCCTCTGGGGCTCGAAGGGTCGGCGGGGCCGAGACCTCGGCACCGGCGCCCTCGCCCTCGGCGTCGCCATCGCCGGTTGGGACTTCATCTACTACTGGAACCACCGCTTCGACCACGAGACCCGCTACCTGTGGGCGTACCACGTGGCCCACCACTCGTCCGAGCGCTACAACCTCTCCACGGCGCTACGCCAGCCCGTGGCCGACGTGCTCAACGTGGCGCTCCCCTACGGCGCCCTCACCCTGGTGGGCGTCCGGCCGGCGCTCATCGAGACCGCCCGCCAGATCAACCTGATCTACCAGTACTGGATCCACACCGACGTGATCCGCACCCTCGGCCCCGCCGAGGAGGTGCTCAACACCGCCTCGCACCACCGGGTGCACCACGGCAGCAACCGCCGCTACATCGACCGCAACCACGGCTCGATCCTCATCGTCTGGGACCGCCTGTTCGGCACCTTCGAGCGCGAGGACCCCGACGAGCCCGTGGTGTACGGCCTCACCAAGAACATCAAGTCCCACAACCCCGTGCGCATCACCGACCACGAATACCTCGACATCGTCCGCGACGTCGCCGACTCGGACAACTGGCGCGACCGCCTCTCCTTCGTCTTCCGCGGCCCCGGCTGGGCCTACACCCGCCGCGCCGAGCTCGACGCCGTCACCGAGGCCGAGGGCGCCGTCGCGTCGGCCGCCGCCTGACGCCACCGCCTACGGTGGGCGCATGATCTACGGCCTCGGCATCTTCTTCTTCGTCGCGATCCTGCTCATCGCCGCCTTCGTGAAGGTGAAGAAGCGCGACGCCGCCTACGGGCGGGGCGAGGGCTTCGAGGAGTAGCCCTCCCCCGGAGCTCAGAAGGCCAGCAGCTCGCGGGCGGCGGCCCCGATGTCGTCGACCTGGGGCAGCACGGCCCGCTCCAGGGTGGGCTCGTAGGCCACGTGGCAGTCCTGCGCCGCCACGCGGCGCACCGGAGCGTCGAGGTCACAGAACAGCTCGTCGGCGATCCACGCCGCCACCTCCGCACCCCAGCCGCCGGTGCGGACGTCCTCGTGGACGACGAGGGCCCGGCCGGTCCGGCGCACCGACTCGCCCACGAGATCGTGGTCCCAGGGCGAGATCGTGCGCAGGTCGATCACCTCGACCTCGGGGCCCTCGCCCCCGGCCGCGATCGCGTCGGCGGCCTCCAACGACTTCTGCACGGTGGCGCCCCAGGTGACCACCGTGAGGTGGTGGCCCGGGCGGCGGACCGCCGCCTTGCCGAACGGGACGACGTAGTCGTCGGGCGGGTACGGGTCCGCCGCGTACGGCTGGCGCAGCAGGTGCTTGTGCTCGCAGAACAGCACCGGGTCCTCGGCGAGGAACGCGGCGCGCAGCAGGCCCACGGCGTCGCGCGCCCTTGAGGGGAAGGCCACCACCAGGCCGGGGACGTGGGCGAAGATCGACTCGCCGCACTGCGAGTGCCAGATCGAGCCGCCGGTCAGGTAGCCGCCGATGGGCACCCGCAGCACCATCGGGCAGGTGAAGGCGCCGTTCGAGCGCCAGCGGATGGTGGCCGCCTCGCTCTTGATCTGCTGGGTGGCGGGCCAGATGTAGTCGAAGAACTGGATCTCGGGCGCCGGCCGCAGACCGCGGAGCGCCTGCCCCACGGCCCGACCGACGATGTTGGCCTCGGCCAGCGGTGTGTTGTAGCAGCGGGCCTGGCCGAACTCGCGCTGCAGGCCGTGGGTGGTGCCGAACACGCCCCCCTTGCCCTCGAGCTCGGCCAGGACGGCCTCGCGGGCGTCGGCCACGTCCTCACCGAAGACCCGGATGCGCTCGTCGGCGGCCATCAGCTCGTGCAGCGCACGGTTGACGGCGTCCCCGAAGGCGATCGGGTCCCCGTCGTCGGGCGGCGGCGGGGACTCGACCACGGCGGGCAGGCGCACGACCTGGTCGGCGACCGTGGCCGGGTCGGGCCGGGCGGCAGCACGGGCGGCCTTGGTGGCGTCGGCCACGAGGGCCTTGGCCTCGGCGTGGACGTCGGCCACCTGCTCGGTGGTGAGCACGCCGGCGCCGACCAGGGTCTCGGCCATGCGCGCCAGCGGGTCGTGCGCCGCCTCCCGGGCCAGCTCGTCGGCGGTGCGGTACTTCGACTGCGTGTCGGCCGACGAGTGCGAGTAGGGCCGGGTGACCTCGGCGTGCAGCAGTGCCGGCCCGACCCCGGCCCGGACGTGGGCGATGGCCGGTGCGGCCTGGCGGCGCACGGCCCAGTAGTCCGTGCCGTCGAGGCGGTGGACCTCGAGGCCGGCGAAGCCCCGCACGAGGTCCGACACCGGCGCCGGCGCCTGATTCGCCGTGGGGACCGAGATGGCGTACCCGTTGTCGGCCACGACGTAGAGCACGGGGAGGTGGAGGGTGCAGGCGGTGTTGAGGCTCTCCCAGAACTCGCCCTCGGAGCAGGCGCCCTCGCCCAGGGAGACGTAGGTGAGCTCGTCGCCGTGGGCGGTGCAGCCGGGCAGGTCGGGGCGACGGGAGAGGTAGCGGGCCGCCTCGGCGCAGCCCACCGCCGGCAGGCACTGGCTGCCCGTCGGGCTGGACTGGGTGACGATGTTCAGGCGGGCGGAGCCCCAGTGGGCCGGCATCTGGCGGCCGCCCGAGGCCGGGTCCTCCGCGGAGCCGAGGGCCTGGAGGAGCACCTCGTACGGCGTCACCCCGAGGCCCAGGACGAGGGCCAGGTCCCGGTAGTAGGGGAAGAACCAGTCGTAGGCGGGCCGCAGGTGGCGGGCGAGGCCGAGCAGCAGCGCCTCGTGACCGGCCCCCGAGATCTGGAAGAACACCTCGCTGCGCTTCTGCAGGTTGATCTCGCGGTCGTCGATGGCGCGGGACACGCACGCGAGGCAGAAGTCCTCGAGCGCCTCGACCGTCGCCACGCCGCGGATGGTCGCCGGCGCCCCGTCCGGCATCGGGCGGTCGGCCAGCAGCCGAGCCACGGTGTCGGTGATGGCGGTGTCGGTCATGGACTGCCTCCGGTCTCCGCCCACCAGTCCCGCGTCTCGAGCAACTCGCGTACGCGGGCGAGGAAGGCGGACGCGTAGGCGCCGTCCATGGCCCGGTGGTCGAACGAGAGGGCCAGGTTGCCCACCGGGTGGAAGGCCAATCCGTGGCCCCCGCCGTCCAGTTCCACGGCGACGGGCCGGACCTTGACGCCGTCGGTGGAGAGGATGGCCACCTGCGGCTGGTTGATGATCGGGCCCGTGAGCAGGGTCCCGTAGCGGCCGGCGTTGGTGAGGGTGAAGGTGCCGCCGGCCATGTCGTCCGGCCCGATCGAACGGACCCGGGCCGCCGCCGACCGCTCGGCGATGGCCTCGGCCAGCGCCGGCAGGCGCAGCCGGTCGGCGCCCCGCACCACCGGGACGACCAGGCCTTGGAAGTCGAGGTCGACGGCGATGCCGAGGTGGACGCTCGTGTGCACGTCGAGCCCGTCGCCCGCCACCCGGGCGTTGACGAGGGGGAAGTCCGCCAGCGCGTCCACGACCGCCCGGGCGATGAAGGGCAGCCACGTGAAGCCGCCGGCCTCCCGCGGGCCGGCCACCGCCTGGTAGTCCACGTCGGCGACGACGAGCGTGTGGGCCGCCGTGGCCAGCGAGGCGGTCATGCGCTCGGCGATCGTGCGGCGCAGCGGCGTGAAGACCACGTGCTCGACGTCCGGGTCCGCCGCGGCGGCACCCGCCCCGTCGGCTGACGCGATGGCGGCGAGCACGTCGTCCCTCGTGACCCGACCACCGGCCCCGGAGCCGGTCAGTCCCGTCAGGTCGAGGTCGTGCTCGGCGGCCAGGCGGCGCACGACCGGCGAGCGGAACGCAGCCGGGCCGCTCCCGTCGGCCGACGCGCGGGCCGGCGCCGAGGTCAACGAAGAGATCGAAGAAGAGGTCGACGACGGTGCCGATGCCGTGGGCGTGCCCAGCGCGGGCATGGGAGCGCGCGCCACTTCGTCGACCGCGAGCCCGACGTCGTCCGCGATCGCCGCCTCGACCGGCGCCGCCCCCGCGGTGCGGATGCGGGCGATGGCCACCCCGATGGCCACCGTCTCGCCCTCGGCCACCAGCACCTCGTCGAGCACGCCGTCCGCCGGCGCGGGGACGTCGGCGTCCACCTTGTCGGTCGAGATCTCGAGCAGCGGCTCGTCCTCCACGACCGCGTCACCTGGCCCCTTCAGCCAGGACGTGACGGTCCCCTCGGTCACGGTCTCGCCCATCTGCGGCATGGTCACGACGACCACGCCCTCCTCGGGATCGGCCATGCGCCCCCCAAACCGGCGTCGGTCCCATCTTGCTACCCCCGCGCCGTCCGGGACAGGCCTTCCGGGACGTTCGCCTCTGGCTCGTGGCCCCTGGTGAAGGGATGGTGGATCCGTGCAACGGCCCCTGCCCCCGACGCTGACGTTCCTGGGCGCGGCCCGGACGGTCACGGGCAGCAAGTTCCTCGTCGAGGCCGGTGAGCACCGGGTGCTGGTCGACTGCGGGCTCTACCAGGGGCCCAAGCGCCTGCGGGAGCGGAACTGGCTCCGACTGCCGCTCGACCCCTCGACCTTCGACGCGGTCGTCCTGACCCACGCCCACGTCGACCACTGCGGGTACGTGCCGCGGCTCGTGCAGGACGGGTTCACCGGCCCCGTGTACGCCACGTCGGGCACCCGGACCCTCGCCGGCATCGTGCTCCCCGACAGCGGCCACCTCCACGAGGAGGAGGCCCGCTTCGCCAACCGCCGGGGCTACTCGAAGCACGACCCGGCGCTGCCGCTCTACACGGAGGACCAGGCCCGGGCGTCGCTCGAGCAGTTCGTCGACCTGCCGTGGGGACGCGAGACCGAAGTCGTCCCCGGTGTCGGAGTGACCCCGCGGTGGGCCGGGCACATCCTGGGTGCCGCCTCGCTGTCGGTGCGCCTCGGTGACCGACGGGTCGCCTTCAGCGGTGACCTCGGCCCCCACGACCACCCGATCCTGCCGCCGCCCGACCCCCTCGGCGAGGCCGACCTCGTGCTCGTCGAGTCCACCTACGGCGACGAGTCCCGACCCGAGAGCGACGCCCCCGACCGCCTGGCGGAGGTCATCACCCGGGTCGCGGCACGGGGCGGCGTCATGGTGATCCCGGCCTTCGCGGTGGACCGCACCGAGGTCGTGCTCTGGCACCTCCAGGAGCTCCAGCGCGCCGGGCGGGTCCCCGCCCTCCCCGTGTTCGTCGACAGCCCGATGGCCAGCCGGGCCCTCGCCGCCTACACGGAGGCGGCGTCCGCGCACGAGCGCGACATCCGCCCCGAGCTGTGGGACCAGCCGCTGTTCAGCGACCTCCAGCTCCACCAGGCCCACACCCGCGAGGAGTCCCAGGCCCTCGACGAGCGCCACGGGCCGTTCATCCTCGTGTCGGCCTCGGGCATGGCCACCGGCGGGCGCATCCTGCACCACCTCGCCGCCCGCCTCGGCGATCCCCGCAACGCCGTCGTGCTCGTCGGCTTCCAGGCCCCTGGCACCCGCGGCGCCGCCCTCGCCGAGGGGGCGCGCACCATCAAGATGTTCGGTCAGTACCACCGCGTGCGCGCCGAGGTGGCTCGGGTGGTGCTGTCCGCCCACGCCGACCGCGACGACCTGCTCGCCTGGCTCGCGACCGGAACCACCCCACCCGAGACGGTGTTCGTGGTGCACGGCGAGCCGGACGCGGCCGAGTCGCTGGCCGAGGCCGTCGACCGCGACCTGGACCTGCCCGCGGTCGTGGCCCGAAACGGCGAACGCATCCGTCTCGACGCCCGCCCCAGTCCCGGCGGCTGATCCCCGCCCCGTTGGGTAGGTTGCGGTCATGGCACGAGACCGATCGGCGAAGATGGCGAAACGAGCGGCCCGGAAGTTCGCGATCGCAGGGTCGGTCGCCGTGGCCAACGAATTCGCCCCCGAGGCCTCCGAGGCGGGCCGCAAGGTGCTGTGGAAGGTCGTCGCCTTCTCGTCGGGAAGCGTCGCCGCCCTCGTGTCCCACCAGGTGGTGAAGTTCGCTTTCGCCAAGGTGACGGGCACGAACGAGTCGCCCGACCCGATGGATCCCGACACCCCGCTGTCCCTCGCGGTCAGCTGGGCGGTCGCCATCGCCGTCGGCGTCGTTGTCGGCCGCCGGGTCGGCCAGCGCCTCGCCGAGAAGGGCTGGGAGAAGGCCTTCCACGAGCCGCCGCCGAAGCCGGCGCCCGCCGGCGCCTGAGGCGCCCCGCCCGCCGTCCTACGATCGGCGGGTGACCACCGACACCCGCTCGATCCCGCCGACCGAGGTCCCCGCCTGGGACCACGAGGCCGACGTCGTCGTCGTCGGCCACGGTGGCGCTGGCGCCTCCGCCGCCATCGAGGCGGCCCGTGCCGGCGTCGACACCCTCGTGCTCGAGCGCCAGACCCGCGGCGGCGGCACCACGGCGCTCTCCACCGGCGTCATCTACTTCGGCGGGGGGACCCGGGTGCAGCAGGCCTGCGGCTTCGACGACCCCGTCGAGGAGATGATCAAGCACGTGCGCCTCGCCGCCGGCCGCAACGCCGACGAGGAGAAGGTGCGCCTCTACTGCGAGGGCAGCGTCGAGCACTTCGAGTGGGTCAGCGCGCTGGGCGTCGACTTCGCCGACTCGTACGCCGCCGAGAAGTCCACCCACCCCTTCGGGGAGGAGACGCTCTACTACAGCGGCAACGAGAAGGTGCACCCGTTCGTCGAGCACGCCGTCCCCGCGCCGCGCGGCCACAAGCCGGCCCGGCCGGGCGAGGTGGGCGGCTACCTCATGGAGTTCTTCCTCCAGGCCACCCACGCCGCCGGCGCCCTCGTGGTCAACGAGTGCCGGGTCGAGCGCCTCGTGCAGGACCCGGCCACCCGGCGGGTCGTGGGCCTCGTGGCCGACCACGACGGCACCACCATCCACGTCCGCGCCCGCCGCGGGGTCGTCCTCGCCGCCGGCGGCTTCATCATGAACAAGGAGATGCTGGCCGAGCACGCGCCCGATCTCCTCGACTGCAACTGGGAGGCGGCCTCCCCCGCCGACGACGGCCTCGGCATCCGGGTGGGCCAAGGTGCGGGCGCCGACGTGGCCAACATGAGCGAGGGCCTCGTGGTCAACGCCATCTACCCACCGGGGACGCACTGCATGGGCGTGCTCGTCAACGCCCAGGGCCAGCGCTTCATCAACGAGGACGCCTACGTCGGGCGCACCACCGACGCCATGCTGCGCCGGGCCGACGGCCGCTGCTGGATCATCCTCGACGACGACATCCACGGGCCCACCCAGGCGTTCCACAAGGTCGCCGCTGTGGAGAACACCATCGCCGAGCTCGAGGCCGCCCTCGGGATCCCGGAGGGCCAGCTGCAGCACACGGTCGAGACCTACAACCGCTTCGCCGCGCAGGGCGAGGACCCGCTGTTCCACAAGGCCCCCGAGTTCCTCCGTCCGCTGGGCGAGGGCCCCTACGGCGCGCTGGACTGCACCACCGCCAGCTCGATCTACGCCGGCTTCACCTTCGGCGGTCTCGCCACCAGGGCCTCCGGCGAGGTGCTCGACACCGCCGGCGAGCCCATCCCCGGCCTGTACGCCGCCGGACGGGTGGCCGCCGGCCTCCCTCTCGAGGGCCGCACGTACGCCTCCGGCCTGTCCATCGGCGACGCCACCTTCTTCGGCCGCCTCGCCGGCCGCCACGCCGCCGCCGCGCCACCGGAGGCGTAGTGCCAGCAGGGACTTTGGTCCCTGGCGTCACTGCGTGGCGCGCTCCTAGAGTGCGCGCCCATGAGCGACAACGTCTACGACGGCCCGGCCAACCTCGTCACCAGCGTCGGTGACTCCTTCGCCACCTGCCACCTCGTCGCCCAGCTCGAGGGCGACGGTTGGAAGGGCGAGATCACCGACATCCTCTTCCGCACCCAGATGGTGCCGTTCCCGCTGAATGACTCGGAGTGGTTGCGCATCGACGGCGTCGAGGGTCAGCCCGTCCTGAAGGTCGACGTCGCCGACGCCGCGGACGACACCGCCAAGGTCTCCGCCGAGGGCAACCCCTTCGGATAGGCAAGGGGCGCCCGCCCTTGACGTCAGAAGGGCGCAGCGAGGCTTCCGAGGAAGCCACCGACGGGCGTGAAAGCGCTCACCCGGTCGTTGACCCCGCTGTCCACCACCCACAGGCTGCCGTCGGCGTCCACCGCCACACCGCCGAGCTCGTCGAACTGACCTGGGCCCGTGCCCTCGGTACCGAAGACGATCTTCAGCGCCCGATCCGCGATGCCGAAGCCCTGCACCCGATCGGGTGAGCCCGCCGGGGCGTCGTCGGTGACCCAGATCAGCCCGTCGACCTCGACCCCCGACGGCTCCTGGAACTGGCCGAGACCGCTGCCCGGCCCACCCACGTAGCCCATGGGCTGGCCGGACTGCCCGAATCGGGCGATGCGGTCGTTGCTGCCTCCGTCGGCCACGTACACGGTGCCGAGGTTCCCCAGACCGGCGGGGACGACGTCGACGTCGTAGGGCTTGTCGAACTGGCCGAGTCCCGAGCCCGTGGTGCCCCACGCCCCGAGCCAGGTCCCGTCGCTCGAGAACCACTGGATGCGATCGTTGCCGGTGTCGGCCACCCAGATCCCCCCACCCAGCGGGTTCACGGCGACGCCGTGGGGACGGTCGAACTCGCCGTTCCCGGACCCCGGGGCGCCGAAGCCACCGAGGTGGACGCCGGTGGCCGAGAAGTGCTGGATCCGGGAGTTGCCGGTGTCGGCCACCCAGATGCTCCCGTCACCGGCCACGGCGACGTCGGTCGGACCGTCGAGCTGCCCCGGGCCGCTCCCCGACCGCCCGAAGGCCAAGGGGTTCGCCCCGGTCCGCGTGATCCGATCGTTGCCGGTGTCGGCCACGTAGACGTCCCCGTCCGAGGCCGCAGCCACACCCCAGGGATCGACGAAGCCGAGCGGGTCCGGGCGCGCGAGCGCGGCGTCAGCGGTCGACGTGGTTCCGGCGGTCACCGCGACGGGGTCGGCATCGCCGAACCAGGCGGCATCGGCGAAGAACTCGTAGGCGTGCAGGCCGAGGGTGTCCACGAAGCCGACGACGTACGACCCCGTGCGGAGCCCGTCCACGAGGTAGTGGCCGTCGGCATCGGTGAGATCGCTGCCCACGAGCGTGCCGGTGCTGTCGATGACCGCCACCCAGCCGCGCGGGACGGGCTCACCGGATCCCTGGTCGGTGAGCGTCCCACCGACCGCGCCTGTCGCCCCGTCGGCGGCCAGTTCGACGTCCGCGGTGCCGGTCGCGCCCGGCCCGATCGCCACGGCGTCGGCCGACGCGAAGTCGGGCTGGTCGTCGAACCACTCCGCCCGGTGCCCGCCGGTGGGGTCGATCACGAACGTGCGGTAGTTCCCCGGGGCCACGGCCAGGGACCACGCTCCCGTCTCGTCGGTGACGGCGCCGCCGGCGAACTGCCCGTCGGTGCCCACCACGGCCACCCAGGCGTCGGACACCGGTCCGCCCCCGCTCGCCGTCACGGTCCCCCCGAGACCGGCGCCGGTCCCGGCGGGAGCGACCGCCGCCAGCGACTCGTCGACGGTCGCCGTGTCGCCGGCCGACACGGCGACGAGCCCGGCGTCCGCCGGGTTCGTGGCGTCGGCGTGGTACTCCACCCGGTGTGCGCCGCCCGGGTCGATGACCGCGACCAGGTAGTCCGCCGGCGGCAGTCCGCTGATCGAGTACCCGCCGTCGACGTCGGTGACGGCGCCGGCCACCGGCCCGCCGTGGTCGAGATCGATGACCGCGACCCACGCTCCCGCGAGGGCGCCACCACCTTCGCTCGAGATGGTCCCCGCCAGCGTGCCGAAGCGCGGTGTCGGTGCCAGCGAGGCGTCCGCCGTGGCCGTGGCCGCGCCCGCGGTGACCCAGGGCGAGCTGTCCGGGTCCCCCAGCACGACGTCGTCGAACCACTCACCGAGGTGCTCACCGTCGGGGGCGACGAACTGGAGCTTGTACCGACCCGGAGGCAGGACCAACCGGTAGCTGCCATCGGCTCCGGTCACCGCTCCGTCGGCCAAGTGGCCCTGTTCGTCGATCGCCACGGTCCAGACCCCCGGCAGCCGGTCCCCGCTGTCGTCCTCGGTCACCGTGCCGGCGATGGCGAAGGAGTAGTGGCGGATGTGGACGGTCTCGTCGATGCCGACGCCCTCGACCGGGTGCGCCGCCAAGGCGTACACGGAGCCCCCAGGTGCGGCGGCGAGCTCGTCGACCGGCGTCTCGACGGTCCCCAGCTGGGTGCCGGCGGGCGAGTACACCGAGAGGCGGTCGTCTCCCGACCACGCCACGTAGACGTTGCCGGCGACGTCGACATCGACGCTGGTGGGGTCCTCGCCGGTCAGGGTCCCGAGGAGCGTGCCCGAGGTCGAGTAGGCGCGCACCTCGTCGAGCGACGGGAACGTCAGGTAGAGCGTCGTACCGGACGCGGCGATCCCGTCGGGCACGTGGCCATCGGTCGGGAACGAGCCGGAGCGCGTGCCGTCGGCCTCGAAACGACCGACGCCGGCGGTGCCGATGGTCACGTTACCGATCCCATCGGAGTGGGTCTCCGGGTGCTCCACGACGTACGTGCGACCGTCGGCCGCGGCGGCCATTTCCCCGTACCCTCGCCCGTTGGCGTCGAACGAGTCGAGCAGCGTGCCCGACGGGCTGTACCGATCGACGACCGGGCACCGGGTCACCGCAAGGCTGGCGGGCACGCACGGTCCGCCGGGGTCCGCCCGTCGACCGGAGGTGAGGACGTCGCCGCCGTCAGTGACCTCGAGCGGCCCTGCGCCGCTCTCACCCGACTGGTCGAGGTCCCACGACGACGTGACCGTGCCCGAGAGGTCGTGAACGGCGACCGAAGGAGCGCCCGTGGGCCACGCCTCCCGGCTCACGAGGACGGCGCCCCCCGGATCGACGTCGATGCCGCCGGCTCCCGGACGGACCTCCCATTCGTTGAAGCTCCGCGGCGTCCGGACCCCGGACACCGCCACGGCAACGGCGTTCGACTCGACGGAAGCGGTCTGGTCGCTGTCGACGGTCGCCGTGTGGACGAACGACGGGCTGTCGGCGGGGTCGGCGACGTGCGAGCAGGTGACCTCGTGGACCGCGCCGGCGGCCAGGGAGCCGATCGGCCCCGCGCAACGGGGCACGGTGGTGTCGGTGACGGTGACGCCGGTCAGCCCCGTGGTTCCGGGGTTGCGGACGGTCAGGGTGTAGCGGATGCGTTCGGGCGGCGAGGCGGTCCGCCGGTCGGCGCGCAGCACCACCTGCACGAGGTCCGCGGTCGCCGGCTGGTACTCCAGGACGGTGTGGCTGAAGGGGCGCTCGGCGAGCGCCAGCAGCCGCCCGTCCGGTGTCGCCGCGACGGCGGTGGCGTCACCGAGCACGGTGCTGCTCACGAGCTCACCCTCTGGGGTGTAGCGGTCCATCGAGGCCCCGGTCGTCACCGCGATCGTCCCCCGGGGCTCGACCGTGATGCGCCCGGCACTCGCCTCCCACGCGGCCAGGCTCACGCCCTGGGGCGAGTACCGACGCAGCTCGCCGCCACCGCCCACCACGACGTCACCGTCGGGTGCGACCGCGACGTCGTCGGGCTCGTCGAGGCCGTCCTCCCAGCCCCCGAGCAGCGCCCCGGTGGCGCTGTGGTGCCAGACGCGGCCGTCGGCCACCCACACCGTGCCGTCCGGGGCCACGTCGATGCCGTCCGGTGAGCTCACCTCGCCGACGTGGGTTGCACCCGTCGCGAATTGGGACACGTAGTCGCCCTCGGCGGTGAAGCGCTTGATGCGGTCGTTGTCCTGGTCGACCACGTAAACGTCGCCCGACGGCGCGACGGCGACGTCCACCGGGCGGTCGAGCTCCTCCGCTCCCGACCCGAGCGTGCCCCACTGGTCCTCGAGGGCCTGCGCCGCGCTGTACCGCAGCACGCGGTTGTTGTTCGTGTCCGCGACATAGACGGAGCCGTCTCCGGCCGCAGCGATCCCCAACGGCCAGAACAGGTCCACCGTGTCGGACCACGTCGAGATCAGCGCGGGCGGGGGCTCGTTCGTCCCGGCGCCCACGGTGACCGGAAGCGTGGCCACCACGACCGCTACCGAGGCGGCCGCGTACGCCACGCGGCGTCGTGTCCTCCCCCCTGGCACACGGGCATCGTCGCATCGCCCCGCTCCGACGACAACGCCGACCGCCCGGGACGAAGCCCTCGTCCCGTCGGCCATGGCAGCCCGCCTAGAGCGCGAAGCAGTTCAGCGTGATGGCGCGGTGCGCCAGGGCGTCCTGGATCCCGCTGTAGACCATCCCGTCGAGGGGCAGGCCCACGTGGCCGACGGCCCGCAGCGGGCACTGCTTCTGCAGCTTCACGTTGGTGTTGTTGCCGTCGTTGTTCAGGAACGACGTGGTGTAGGGCTGCACGATGCCGTCGTTCACCGAGGCGATGTTCGTGTAGCTGACGTTGCCGATGGTGTCGTCGCCGGCGTTGAGCGCGGCGAGGAAGGGCGAGCCGATGGTCATCTGTCGACACGCCACCACGCCGGCGCACGAGCCGAGGCCGAGCAGCGTGAGGAGGTTGGCCACCGCCGCGCCGTAGTGGGGCGCACCGAGGCTGATGGCGCTGTCGACTTCGTTCGCGCCGCCCCGGTACTTGAGGTAGTGGCGGATGACGAGCCCGCCCTGCGAGTGGCCGATCAGGTCGACGCGGGTCGCACCGGTGCGGGCCCGCACCTGGTCGGCCTTCTGGTTGAGGTTCTGGGAGATGGCCCCGATGTCGCCGAGGCCGCTGCCGGGCAGGCCGAAGATGGTGACGTCGTACCCGCTGGCCCGGAGGCGGGCGGCAAGGGGCTCGTAGTAGACGCTGGCCAGGGTCTGGCCGGCGAGCGTGCCGGCCACGATGATGACCGGGTCACGACCCGCCGCAGCGGCCGCGGGGCGCGGCGACGCCGACGCTGCTGCGGTCGGGGCGAGGACGGCCACGAGCCCGGCCACCAGCACCGCTCCGATCAGCCGCCGTCCACGCATGTCGCCTCCCCGTCCGGCTCCCGTCGAGCCGGTTGACGTCGAAACGCTACCGGCCGGCCCCGGGCGGGCGCAGATCCAACGGGCGCTGGTTGATGACGAAGGTGGCCGCGTCGGACAGATAGGTGAGGAGCTCGGCCTTGGTGTCGTCGTCGGTCGCGCCCGCCTCGACCGCCGCGGTCATGTGGCGCACCCAGGCGTCTCGCTCGCGCTCGCCGATCACGAAGGGCAGGTGGCGGGCCCGCAGACGGGGATGTCCCCGCTCCTCGCTGTAGGTGCCAGGACCGCCCCAGTACTGGCCGAGGAAGAGCGCGAGGTGGCGCTTCCCTGGCTCGAGGTCCTCGGGGTACATCGGGCGCAGCACCGGGTCGTCGGCCACGCCCTCGTAGAAGCGCTCCACGAGCGCGTCGAACCAGGGCTGGCCCCCGACCCGGTCGTAGAGCGTGTCGCTCACCGCATCAGGTTGCGGGCGCTGTACACGGGGAGGTCGAGGTAGGTGAGCACCCCGGGGTCGGCGTCGCAGACGAGCGGGATGGCGTTGATCACGTGCATGGCGGTGGCGAGGCACCCGGCGTGGTTGTGGTCGCCGACGTGGGACGACACCGACAGCTCGATCTTCATGCACGGCTCGCCGTCCACCTCGATGCGGTAGCCCGCGCCTTGCGGCCACTCGGGGGCGTCCCCGTCGCGCAGGCGGGTGACGTGCTCCACGACGATCCTGGCCTCGCCGCCGACCATGCCGCGGATCTCGAAGCGCATGCCCGAGATGGTCCCCGCGGGGATGGGGCCCGACGCGATGGTGAAGTCCTCGTCGGCGGTGATGACTTCGTGCCACTCGGTGATCTCGTCGAGCTCGACGCCGAGCGCCTCGGCGACCAGCGCCACCACTGGCCCCCACGCCAAGGCCGTCGAGCCGGGCGAGAGCAGCAGCGACTGCGACGGGTCGGTCTTCCCGAAGCCCATGATCTCGAACATCGTGAACGGGTTGTCCCAGGTGGCGTAGTTCACGATCTCGGCCATCCGGACCGTGTTCACCTCCTTGCAGAGGGCCAACGCCGGGATGGTGACGCCGGCGTTGCCGAAGCCCGGGTCGATGCCCGACGTGTAGAACGACGTGCCGCCCTCCAGGCAGGCCCGCTGGAGCTGGTCGTGGAAGCCCGCTTGGCGGGGGAACAGCAGGGGCACGAACGACGTGTTGACCACGTTCTTGCCGCTGGCCAGCATCCGGCACAGGTCGTCGACGACCTCACCGGGGCGGACGTCGGAGTGGGCCATGTAGCAGACGCAATCGGCATCGGAGGCCAGCAGCGCCTCCGCGTCCTGGGTGGCGGTGACCCCCAGGGGCTCGACCCCGCACAGCTCGCCGGCGTCGCGGCCGGCCTTGTCGTCCGAGTGCACCCAGAGCCCGGCCAGCTCGAGGTCGGGATGGGCGGCGATGGCCGGGACGGCGTGCACCCCCACCGTGCCGGTGGCCCACTGGATGACTCGGTAGCTCACTGGTTCCCCTTTGTCGGTCGGGCGCCCAACCTACGAGCGGTCCCGCGGGGTGTCTACTCGCCAGCACTAGCGTGGATCCCGATGCCAGAAGGGGACGACGCCGGGCCCGAGGACACGCCCTCCACGCCGGACGTCCCGGACTACGACCGCATGCCCCGGTGGGTCCCCCGGGCCATCGCCCTGTTCTTCGTGGGCATCATCGCCCTCGCCACCACGGTCTGGCTCATCGGCAAGCTCCGGGAGCTCCTGGTGATGTTGCTGGTGGCACTCTTCCTGTCGTTCGCGCTCGAGCCGGCGGTCAACTGGCTCCAGGCCCGGGGCTGGCGGCGGGGACCCGGCACCGCCGCGGTGTTCGCGATGTTGTTCGTGGCCGGTGGCCTGTTCGTCTACGCCATCGGCTCGCTGTTCGTCGACCAGGTGCAGAACCTCGTCGACCAGGCCCCCGAGTACGTCGCCGACGTCGAGGACTGGGCCAACGACACCTTCGACGCGGACATCAACACCGACGACCTCACCGAGCAGATCCAGTCGGGGTCGGCCAACGACATCGCCACCGGGCTCGCCGGCAACGTGCTGAGCGTCGGCGCGCAGGCGGTCGGCGTGCTGTTCCGGGGCCTGACCATCTTGTTGTTCACCTTCTACCTCGTGGCCGACGGGCCCCGCCTCCGCCGCTCGATCTGCTCGGTCATGCGCCCCGATCGCCAGCGCGAGGTCCTACGGGTGTGGGAGATCGCCGTCGACAAGACCGGCGGGTACATCTACTCACGCGGCCTGCTCGCCTTCCTGTCCGCGGTGTTCCACTACCTCGCCTTCCTGCTCATCGGCGTCCCCTTCCCGCTCCCCTTGGCCATCTGGGTGGGCGTCCTGTCGCAGTTCGTGCCCGTGGTCGGCACCTACCTCGCCGGGGCGCTCCCGCTGGTCATCGCCCTCATCGACCAACCCATCGAGGCGCTCTGGGTGCTCATCGCCATCGTCGTGTACCAGCAGGTCGAGAACTACCTGTTGGCGCCACCCATCACCGCCCACACCATGGACATCCACCCAGCCGTGGCCTTCGGCGCGGTGATCGCCGGCGCCAGCATCCTCGGCCCCGTCGGCGCGCTCCTGGCACTGCCAGCCGGGGCCACCCTCCAGGCCTTCGTCTCCACCTACGTGAACCGCCACGACGTGGTCGAGACCCACCTGACGAAACCGCCACGCGAGAAGAAGCGGCCCTTCCTCACCATCTTGTCTTCACTGCGCGACACCCCTCGCAACAGCCCCCACGTCCCGGGCGACGAGGCCGACTGAGCGCGCTGCAGGACCTTTCACATCTTTTCATTGCTTTTCATGGCCCTTCCGTTTACGGTGATCCTCGTGCGATCGAGGCCCCGGAGCCATCGTCGCCGCCGGCTCCGGCGGGGCCACCGTCCCCTCCAAGCGGTGTCCGCCCCCGGCCTCGACGCACCGTCCCCCGGGGCGGGCGCGCCTCCACCACCCGCGCCCGCTCCGGGGCCTCCCCACCGCTGCTGGGGCAAGGCCGCCGTGGCCGTGACCCTGGTGGTCCTGGCCATCGCCGGGCCGCGAGACGGCGAACCGGTGCCGGGGGTCGGGGAGCAGCCCGCCGTGCGCCCACTATCGTCCTAGGCGTGCCCGGTCTCGACGACGGCGCGTCGGCGGGCGCCTCCAGCGGTGACGATGCCGACGCGCCCGAGGATCCCGCCCCGGTGCGGGGTCCCGGTGCTGCGGCGGGGTCGACCCCGTCCACGCGGTGGTCGATCTGGCGGGCCCTGTTCCTCCTCGCCAGCCTCCTCACGCTCTACGTGCTGTTCCCCCGGGTCGCCGAGGTGCTCTCCAGCGCCCCCGAGCTGCGCACGGTCAAGGTCGAGTGGTTCGCCGCGATCGCCATCCTCATGGCGTGCAGCTTCCTCTGCTCCTGGGCGCTGACCCGCTGCGCCCTTCCGCAGGTGAGCTGGTTCGTGGCCGGCACCGCGCAGCTGGTGTCGAACGCGGTCACCAAGGTCATCCCCGCCGGCGCCGCCGTCGGCGGCGCCGCCCTCTACCGCATGCTGTCGGTGGCCGGCATCGAGAAGGCCGAGGCCGGCTCCACCCTCGCGGCCACCTCGCTCATCTCCACCGCCACGCTCAGCGCGCTGCCCGTCGTCGCCGTCGGCCTGGCCTTCTTCGGGGCGCCGATCCCCCAGGGCCTGCTCCTGGTGGCCTGGGGCGGGGGCATCCTGTTCCTGCTGCTGTTCGGCATCGGCTTCGTACTCGTCACCACCCAGCAACCGCTCATCGTGGTCGGCGGGTGGGTCGAGCGCATCGGCCGCTGGGTCGCGGCCAAGCGGCACTGGGAGACCTACCCCCGGGCCGAGGGGTTCGTCGAGCAGCGCGACCGGGTGGTCGCCGCCCTGGGGCCGCGCTGGAAGCGGTCCCTGGCCGCGTCGGTGGGCAACTGGACCTTCGACTACCTGGCCCTCGTGGCCGCCCTCCGGGCGGTCGGTGCCAGTCCCCGCATGTCCGCGGTGCTGCTCGCCTACGGCGCCGCTGCGGTCCTGAGCATGATCCCCATCACCCCGGGGGGCCTGGGCTTCGTCGAGGGTGGCCTCGTGGCGTGCCTCACCCTGGCCGGCGTGGAACCCGCCGACGCCCTCCTCGCCACCTTGGCCTTCCGCCTCTTCTCGTACTGGCTGCCGCTGCCTGCTGGACTGGTCGCCTACCTGGCGTTCCGGCGGCGCTACGGCCCGCTGGGACAGATCCCCATGGACGACGACGACTCGCCCAGCCCGCTCGCTCCCGCCACCCCTTGAGCGTGAAAGCCCGTTCGATCGGGCCCTACGGATCGAGCTGCTACAGCAGGAAGCGTCCGCAGATGGGCCAGGGCTGGGCCCCGCGGGCGGCGTAGAGGGCCTTGGCGCGCGCGTCCTGCTCCCACGGGGGCGCGTCGGACGGTAGGCCGACGCCGCCCACGGACTGCCACGTCTGGAGATCGAACTGATACGCGCCATAGAAGCCGTTGCCCGTGTTGGCGCCGTAGTTGCCGCCCGACTCGCAGCGGCGCAGCGCCGCCCACTTGTCGAGACCGAGTGCGGCGGCGTCCCGAGCAGCACGCGCGGCCGCCTCGGCCTGGCGCACGCCGATGAGGGTGATCTCCGCGAGCTCGAGCTCGCGCTCGGCATGGGGGATCTCCTGGCGGGCCTCCTCGAGGCGCTGGTCGAGGCGATCGAGCCGCTCGACCGTGCGCTCGACGTCGTCGGAGGTGCCGTTGCGCAGCTGCTGGAACTCGCGTGCGACCCGGCGGGTGTCGATGCTCTGCTCGGCCAGCATGGTCTGGCGCCACAGGAGGTCGCTGGCCTCCTCCGTGTCGGCCAGCAGCTCGATGCTGCTCTCGTTGCCGCCGCTCATGTAGGCGGCGACCGACAGCTGGCGGGCCTGACGCCGCTTCGACCGGAGCTGCTCGGTGAGTGCCAGCTCGTCGGCTTGGAGGTCGCCGAGCTCGGCCTGCGCGTCCACGATGGCCGCTTCGGCCTCCCGCACGGCGGTGTGGGTGTCGGCCAGGTGGACGCGGGCCTCCTCGACGCGCTCTTCGGCCTCGCCGACGGTCAGCGCCTGGGCGGACGGCGCGAACGAGACGAGGGCGCCGACCATGGTCCACACGACCGCGACGGTGGCCGCGGCGAGGCCCCACGGTGGCACGGGCGCGCGCCGTCGCCGATCGAAGAGCTGGGGGCACGGCGCCGGAACCCCCGTGGGACCCTCCGACCCGTGCGGCTGATCCGCAGGCCGCACCGGGAACAAGGTAGCGGGCCGCCAGGGGTGCGTCATGGTCGCGCCACCCCGCGCGACGCACGTCCGGGCGTCACCGGGGTAAGAAGGTGGAGGACGCTGCACCATCGGCACCTCCGGTGCCCGGCCGGGCCGAGAGAGGTCATCCGGATCCTTGCTCGGGTACGAAGTGCCCTGTGCCGAGACAGAGCGAGAAACCCCACCGAGGAAGGCCATGACCCACCTGATCCAGTTGCGGCACCTCGCCCTCGCCGCCATCTTCAACCCCCGGTGGGTCGGCGCGACCACCGGTCACCGTTAGGAACCTCACCCCGTGCCCTCCCCCCACCGCACGCTCACGTCCGGCGACGTCCGCAGGATCGCCGAAGAGTGCTTCTCACCCCCCGAGGGTGTCGCACCCGGTGAGCACATCGGCCTCGAGTTGGAGTGGCACACCATTGCCGCCGGCCGCCCCGGTGAGCGACTCGACCTCGACGCACTGCGCGCCGCCGCCACCGGGCCCGGGCCCTTGCCCGCCGGGGGCACCCTCAGCTTCGAGCCCGGGGGCCAACTCGAGCTCAACACCGCCCCGCTGGTCGGTCTCGACGACGTGTGCGCCGCCGCTCACCTCGATGCCGCCGAGCTGAGCCGGCGGTTGGAACGCGTCGGAGTCGGACTCGTGCCCATCGGCCTCGATGCCGGCCGACCACCGCACCGGGTGCTGCACACCGGCCGCTACGACGCCATGGAGGCGGCCTTCGACGCCAAGGGTCCCCACGGGCGGCGGATGATGTGCAACACCGCGGCGTTGCAGGTGAACGTCGATCTCGGGCCCGGTGACCCCGGTGTCCGGTGGCGCCGCGCCCACGCCCTCGGGCCCACCCTGATCGCCCTGTTCGCCAACTCGCCCTTCGGCGCGGAGGGAGGCGTCGGTCGGCCGAGCGGCTGGGTGGCCAACCGCCTCGCCACGTGGTGGGGCATCGATCCGACCCGCACCGCGGCGCCGACCCTCGACCCCGATCCGGCCGAGTCCTGGGCGCGTTACGCGCTGGACGCGAACGTGCTGCTGATCCGGGGTGCGACCGACGACCAGGCGACGGCCGTGCGCACCCCGTTCCCCTTCGCCCGGTGGATGGAGGACGGTCACGAGCAGGGGTGGCCGACCGTGGACGACCTCTCGTACCACCTGACCACCCTCTTCCCGCCCGTACGGCCCCGGGGGTGGCTCGAACTGCGCATGCTCGACGCCCTCGACGCCGACACGTGGCCCGTCGCCGTGGCCGTGCTCGTCGCGCTCCTGCTCGACCCGGTCGCCGGAGAGGCCGCCGACGACGCCACCCGGTCGACCGCGGACCAGTGGGAGCGGGCCGCCGAGGTGGGCCTCGCCGATCCCGCCCTCGCCCGCGCCGCCGACGCCTGCATCGCCGCGGCGCTCGACGCACTGCCCCGCCTCGGAGCCTCCACCGGGGCCGGTGAAGCGGTCGCCCGGTACGCCGAGCGGTACGTCGCCCGTCGGCGCTGCCCGGCGGACGACCGCCTCGACGAATGGCACCGCACCGGCCGCCTCCTGCCGGCCGGGACCCCCTGCGATCGCGAGCCGGCATGGGCGAGCTGACCTCGATTCCGACCCTCCGTGCCGCCCAGGTCGCGGCCGAGCTCGAGCGCAGCCGCGTCCGCACCCTCGCCCTGGTGGACGCCCTGGACGATCACGAGCAGCTGCGCCAGCAGTCGCCGCTGATGTCGCCCGTGGTCTGGGACCTCGCCCACGTCGGCAACTACGAGGACCTCTGGCTCGAGCGCGCCCTCGGCGGCCCCCCTCCCGCCCACCCCGGGTACGACGACCTCTACGACGCCTTCCGCCACCCGCGCGCCGACCGGCCGGCCCTCCCGCTCCTCGGTCCCGACGCGGCCCGCGCCTACGTCGCCGAAGTGCGGGCCCGGGTGTTGGATCGCCTCGCCGGCCTGCCGGGCGACGACCCCTTCGCCCCGGGCGGCGACCCCCTCCTGGCCGGCGCCTACGTCTACGGAATGGTGCTCCAGCACGAGCACCAGCACGACGAGACCATCCTCGCCACCCGCCAGCTCATGGGTGAGCGGGCGACGCCACCCGCGGGCACCACCCCGGCGCCCGCAGTCGGCGTCGAGCTTTCCGACCAGGTCCTCGTGCCCGGCGGGACGGTGGTGCTCGGCACCGACCTCGATCCGTGGGCGTACGACAACGAGCGGCCCGCCCACGAGGTCGAGGTGGCGCCGTTCGCCATGGACGTCACCCCCGTCACCAACCGGGCCTACGCCGCCTTCATCGCCGACGCCGGCTACGACGACGAACGCTGGTGGACACCGCAAGGCTGGGCGTGGCGCACCGAGGCCCAGCTCGAGGCGCCCCAGTTCTGGGAGCGCGACGGCGACGGTTGGGCCGTCCTGCGCTTCGGGGAACGGCTGCCCCTGCACCCCCTCGAGCCGGTGCAGCACGTCTGCTGGTACGAGGCCGACGCCTACGCCCGCTGGGCGGGCAAGCGCCTGCCCACCGAGGCCGAGTGGGAGTGCGCCGCGGGGTGGGACCCCACCACGGGCACGGCCCGGCGCTACCCCTGGGGCGACGAGGCCCCCACCGCCGCCCACGCCAACCTCGGCCAGCGCCACCGCGGCCCCGCCGCCGTGGGCTCGTACCCGGCGGGCGTCAGCCCGAGCGGCTGCCACCAGCTGATCGGGGACGTCTGGGAGTGGACGTCCTCGGACTTCGTCCCCTACCCCGGGTTCACGCCCTTCCCCTACCGGGAGTACTCCGAGGTGTTCTGGGGCGCGGAGTACAAGGTGCTGCGGGGCGGGTCGTGGGCGGCGGACCCCCTCGCCGTTCGGGCCACCTTCCGCAACTGGGACTACCCGATCCGCCGCCAGATCTTCGCCGGCTTCCGCTGCGCCGCCGACGTCGAGGCCGGCAGCTGACCATGTGCCGCCTCTTCGCCTGCCTCGGCCCGCCCGCCACCCTCGAGGCGCTCCTCGTCGACCCGCCCCACGGGTTGGCCCATCAGGCCTGGGCCCCCGAGCAGCAGGTGAGCGGAACCGTCAACGCCGACGGCTTCGGGGTGGGCTGGTACGACCTCGCCCGCCGTCCGGAACCGGGAGTGCACCGCACCACGCTGCCGATGTGGGCCGACCGGTCCTTCGCCAGCTTCAGCGGGTTGGTCGCCTCGACCGCGGTGGTCGCCGCGGTCCGAGGCGCCACGGCCCCCGCCCCGACCGAGGCCAGCGGCACGCCGCCCTTCACCTCGGGCCCGTGGCTGTTCGCCCACAACGGAGCGGTCGAGGGCTTCCGCCGCGGCGTCGGCGCCGAGCTCCGCCGCCTCCTCACCCCGGAGCAGGAGTCGGCCATCCTCGGGGCCTCCGACAGCGAGGTGCTGTTCCACCTGACCCTCGCCGCCCTGGCCGCCGGCGCCTCCCCCGGCGACGCGCTCCGCCGGGTCGTGGCCGAGGTCGAGCAGCGCTCCGGCGGGCGTCTCAACCTCGTCCTCACCGACGGCCGCACGCTGGCCGCCACCCGGGTGGGCGACTCCCTCTGGTGCCTGGCCGACGGCGAGCGCACCGTCGTCGCATCCGAGCCCAATGACACCGATCCGCGCTGGCGGGAGGTGCCCGACCGCTCCGTGGTCACCGGCACCGCCGGTGCCCTGGACGTCGAGCCCCTCGCCCCTCCCGCCTGACCACACGCACCCGAACCGTCCCACCGTCCTCGAAACGAGACCCCCGTGCCCTCCTCCCCCACCCTGCTCCCCGTCGACGTGCACCTCCGTCCCGACGAGCTCGAGCGGGCCCTCAGCGCCGACGTCCGATCCGGGCTCACCGCCCAGCCCAAGGTGCTGCCGCCCAAGTGGTTCTACGACCAGCGCGGCTCCGAGCTCTTCGACGAGATCACCCGCCTCGACGAGTACTACCCCACCCGCCGGGAGGCGGAGATCATCGGGCGCGTGGCTCCCGCGGTCGCCGCCTTCGGGGCGGAGACGCTCGTCGAGCTCGGCTCCGGGTCGTCGGAGAAGACCCGCGTCCTGCTCGACGCCATGGTCGCCGACGGGCGCCTCGCCCGCTACGTGCCCTTCGACGTCAGCGAGGACTTCCTCCGCTCCTCGGCGGCGGCGCTGGCCGAGCAGTACCCCGCCCTCGCCGTGGGCGCCGTGGTGGGCGACTTCGAACGCCACCTGCCGGCCCTCGCCACCCTGCCCGGCGACGGGCCACGGCTGGTGGCCTTCCTCGGCGGCACCATCGGCAACCTCGACCCCGCCCAGCGGGCCACCTTCTTCGCAGCCCTGGCCGGTGCGCTCCGCCCCGGCGACGGCCTGCTGCTCGGTACCGACCTGGTGAAGGGCCCCGACCGCCTCGTGCGCGCCTACGACGACGCCGCCGGGGTCACCGCGGCGTTCAACAAGAACGTGCTGGCCGTCATCAACCGCCACCTCGGCGCCGACCTCGACCTCGACCGCTTCGCCCACGTGGCGTCGTGGGACGACGAGGCCGAGTGGATCGAGATGCGCCTCCGCTCGCTCGGCGCTCAGCGGGTCCAGGTCCGCGACCTCGACCTGGTGGTCGACCTGGCCGACGGCGAGGAGATCCGCACCGAGATCAGCGCGAAGTTCCGCCGGGACCGGGTGGCCGACGAGGTGGCTGCTGCGGGCTTCGAGCTCCGCGAGTGGTGGACCGATGCGGCCGGGGACTTCGCCCTCAGCCTCAGCGTCCGCCGCTGACACTCAGGGTGCCGGGCGGACGCTGAGGTCGGCCACGGCGTCGATCAGGCGGTCGAGCTCCTGGTTGGTGTTGTAGTAGTGCACCGAGGCCCGGACCATGCGGTCGAGACCCCGGTCGGCGAGGTCCCAGCGTGCCCCCGTGATCGCGGTGACCGAGGTGTTGATCTGCTGCTCGCGCAGGGCCTGGGAGACGTCCGCGGCGTCCCACCCGTCGACGGTGAAGGTGACGATGCCGCAGCGCCGCTCGCCCCGGTCGTGGACCCACACGCCGTGCAGGGCCCCGAGGCGCGTGCGGATCTGCCCGGCAAGGTCGACGACACGCTCCTCGATGGCCTCGAGCCCCAGGTCCAGCGCGTAGTCGATGGCCGTGACGAGGCCGAGCTTCGCGGCCACGCCGACCTCCCACAGCTCGAAGCGGCGGGCATCGCCGCGCACCTCGTAGCGCCGGTCGTCCTCCCACGAGGCGCTGAAGAGGTCGAGCACCGGCGGGTCGACGATGTCGAGGGCCCGGTCCGAGACCCACAGGAACCCCGTCCCCCGCGGGCCGCGTAGGAACTTGCGGCCGGTGGCGCAGAGCACGTCGCACCCGATGGCGGCGACGTCGATGGGGAGCTGCCCCGTCGACTGGCAGGCGTCGAGCAGGTAGAGCGCCTCGCTCTCCCGGACGACGGCGCCGATGGCCTCGGCCGGGTTGACCAGCCCGCCCTGGGTGGGGACGTGCACCGCGGCGACCAGCTTCACCCGCTCGTCGAGCAGGTGGGCCAGCGCGTCGACGTCGAGTTGGCCGTGCTCGTCGTCGGGCACGACCTCGATCGAGGCGCCGGTGCGGGCCGCCACCTGGAGCATGGCGATGACGTTGCTGGCGTACTCGGACTTCGACACCAGGATGCGGTCGCCCTCGCCGAGGGGCACGCCGTAGAAGCCGAGGTCCCAGGCCCGGGTGGCGTTGTCGGTGAAGGCGATCTGGTCGGCGCGGCCGCCGACGAGGGCAGCGGCGACGTCGTAGAAGCGGTCGAGCTCGTCCCGCCGGATGGCAGCCGCCTCGTAGCCGCCCACCCTGGCCTCCAGCCACAGGTGGTCGGTCATGGCGTCCAGCACCGGTCGGGTGGGCAGGGCCGCGCCGGCGTTGTTGAAGTGGGCCACGTGGGCGACGCCGGGGGTGTCGTGGCGCACTCGGGGGAGATCGATGCCGGCCATGGCCTGATGTGTAGCAGCACCCCTCTCACCCCGGCTCAACTCGCCGGGAAGGGCACCGATGAGTAACCCAAGTGTCTCTCTCGGATCGAGGTCTGCCGTGTTGCTCGTGACGCTGGTGCTCGCCGCGGTGGTCGTGGCCATCGCTGCTGCCGTGGCCGTGCGAGAGCGGCGCGCCCGCCGGCAGGTGGAGGCCGAGCTGAACCAGCTCGCCCACCACGACCGACTCACCGGGTTGCCCAACCGCTCGGTGCTCGAGCCCTGGGTGGCCGACTGCCTCGCGTCCTCGCGGCGACATTCCGCCCGAGCGGCCACGATGCTGATCGACCTCGACCGCTTCAAGCACATCAACGACGCGTACGGCGCCAACATCGGCGACGAGCTCATGAAGGCCATCGTGGCCCGCCTGCGCACCGTGCTCCGCCCTCAGGACAAGCTCATCCGCAGCGCCGGCACCCAGTTCGCCATGCTCTGCCCCGAGATCCCCGACTCCACGGCCGCCGAGCAGCTCGCCCGCCGGGTGCTCGGCGCCATCCAGACCCCCTTCCAGGTGGACCAGGACCTGATCGCCCTGGACGCCTGCGTGGGCCTGACCGTCACCGACGAGCGCCTGAGCGACGTCGGGTCGGTGCTGCTCGACGCCGAGGTCGCCCTCTACAAGGCCAAGGACGACGGGCCCGGCTCCATCGCCATGTTCGAGCAGTCGATGCACGCCCGCCTCACCCCGGCGAACGCCAACCGCCGCCTGACCGAGGCCCTCGCCCGCGGTGAGTTCCAGCTGCTCTACCTCCCCATCATCAACCTCGAGAACGACCGCATGACCGGTGTCGAGGCCCTCATCCGGTGGATGGACCCCGAGCGGGGCCTCATCAGCCCCGGCGAGTTCCTCCCCGCCATGGAGGAGACCGGCCTCATCGTCCCGGTCGGCGAGTGGGTGCTCCAGGAGGCCTGTCGCCAGGTGGTCCAGTGGCAGCAGGCCTACCCCGACCTCGGCCCCATCGACATGACCGTCAACGTCTCCGCCCGACAGGTGGCCCAGAGCGACTTCCTCGACGTGCTCCGCGACGCCGTGTCGGTCCCCGCCGGCGTGCGCCCACCTCAGCTCTGCCTGGAGGTCTCGGAGGCAGCGCTCCGCGACGACCTCGACACCGCTTGGACGATGCTGCGCCAGGCCAAGGAGCTGGGCGTCTCCCTCGCCCTCGACGACTTCGGCACCGGCTCCTCGTCCATCCAGTCGGTGCGCACCTTCCGCTCCGACGTGATGAAGATCGACCGCCAGTTCGTCTCGGGCCTCGGCATGGCCCGGGAGGACACGGCCATCGTCGAGCTGATGCTCGCCCTGGCCAACGAGCTCGGCATGATCACCATCGCCGAGGGGGTCGAGACCCCTCAGCAGCTCGAGGCGCTCCGCCGCCTGAAGTGCAACCGGGCCCAGGGCTACCTCTTCGGCCACCCGGTCGCGGCCCAGGTCATCGAGGACATGCTCTACGACATCTCCCTCACCCGCACCCAGGCACCTCCCCGTGGCGGGGAGTCGCTGCCCCAGCGCGGCATCGCGGCCCCGGCCGAGGTGCTCCTGCCCGCCGAGCCCGCCGCCGCGCCCCGTCCGCCCATGCCCCAGCCGGCGCCGACCGCCCGCCCGGCGGAGATCCCCGCCCAGTCCCCCGCCGCGTGGCCCGGCAGCGAGACCGAGGTGGCGGCCGCGGCCGCCCAGGCCGGCCGTGCCGCCCTCGCCGCCCGCATGGCCCGCGCCGTGGACGCCGAGCGCGCCGAGGCGTCCGCAGCCGCGGCGCCCGCCCCTGCACCCGCTGCGGCCGCCGGGCCGGTCCAGCGCGATGCGCCCCGCCCGCACGAGCCCCAGCCCCTGATGGCGCCTCGACGCCAGGCCCCCGCCGGCCCCGCCGGCACCGTGGTGCCGCCCGTCAGCCGGGTCCCCCGCCGCCGCTCCGAGCTCGCCAGTTAGCTCACTCGGTTGGTCTCGTAGGCCCACATCGCCAGCTCGACCCGGTTCCGGGCGCCGAGCTTCTGCATGAGGCTGGCGAGGTGGGTCTTCACGGTGCTGAGGCTGATGCACAGGTCGTCGGCGATCTCCGCGTTGGTGCGGCCGCGGGCGACGGTGACCAACACCTCCTCCTCGCGTTCGGACAGCGGGTCGAACGGCTGCGCCCCCGGCGACCGTGGGGAATCGCCGAGCTCGGCGAAGGCCGACAGCAGGCGAGCCGTCACGCTGGGGGCGATCAGTGCGTCGCCGCTGGCCGCGCAGCGCACCGCCTGAGCGAGCAATTCGGGCCCGGCATCCTTCAGCAGGAACCCGCGGGCGCCGGCCTTCAGCGCGCCGTGCACGTACTCGTCCAGGTCGAAGGTCGTGATGACCACGATGGCGAGTGGATCGGTCACGTCGGGGCCCGCCAGCCGGCGGGTGAGCTCGATGCCGTCGAGCTCGGGCATGCGGATGTCGAACAGGCACACGTCGGGGCGCAGCTGGCGCGCGAGATCGAGCGCCTCCAGGCCGTCGGCGGCGTCGCCCACGACCTCGATGCCGGGCTGTGCGTCGAGGATCATGCGCAGACCGGTGCGCACGATGTCCTGGTCGTCGGCGATCAGCACGCGGATGGTCACGCCGTCACCGCCCGACGGGGCAGCGTGGCCGTGACGGTCCAGCCCCCGCCAGGAGCGGGCCCGGCGGCGAACGTGCCCCCGAGGAGCTTGGCCCGCTCGGCCATTCCGACCAGCCCGAACCCCGGGGCCGAGGCCGTCGGCCCGACCGTGGCGCGCCCGTCGTCGACGACCGTGAGGCGCACGTCGTCGTCGTCGGCCTCGACCCGCACCTCGACCTCGGAGGCCTGGCGGGCGTGGCGCAGCGCGTTCGTCACGGCTTCCTGCGCGAGACGGAAGCAGGCCGCATCGACCGCCGGGCGGAGCTCGTCGACCTCCCCGGCGACCGTCACCACCACGCGGGGACCGGGTCCGCCACCGCGGTGCTCCAGGCGGCACAGGTCGCGGATGCCCTGCTGGGGCCGCAGGTCCGCTTGGTCGCCCTGGCGCAGCGTGCCGACCATCGATCGCATCTCCTCGAGGGCGCGGGTCGCCTCCTCCTCGATCACCGAGAGCGCGTCAACCGCGGCTTCGGGCCGGGTGGCCGCCACGACCCGGCCGGCCTGGGCCCGCACGGCGATGGCGGAGACGTGGTGGGCGACGGTGTCGTGGAGCTCGCGGGCGAGCTCCTCACGCTCGCGCGCTCGCAGCCCGGCCACCTCCTCGGCCCGCAGCTCGACGGCGTAGCGGACGGCGACGCCCACGGCGCAGGCGAGCAGGAGCACGATGGCCCCGCCGACGATGTCGCCCACCGGTGCACCGGCGGCCGCGGTCAGCACCACCGGGATCGAGAGCACGAGGAGGCCCAAGCCAACCTCGCGCCCGGACCCCCATCGCGTCAGCGAGTACGGCAGCAGGAGCAGTACGAGGCTGACGAACAGCCCGTCCCAGGTCACGTCGCGGACGAGCGCCACCGTGTGGCCCAGGCTCATCGTCCCGAACACCAGGGCCACGACCAGAAGGGGGTGGACCCGGCGCCAGGGCAGCAGGCAGGCGACGGCGACCGTCACGGCCAGGGAGGGCCACCGCCACACCATCTGGTCGCGGGCGACCGTCTCGATCGCCGCCACCACGACCACGACCCCGACGAGCCACCAGTCGCGCGGTGTCGGTCCGGTGGGATCGGCGGCTCGTGGCTCTGCCCAGTACGGACGACTCGTCAGCAGCACCACGGGGCAAGGGTACGAGAACCCATCCGGGTGGGGATCAGCCGAAAGGACGGTTCGGGAGTCGGCCGATCAGGCGATGCCGAAGTGGCCGGACGCCTGATGTGGCGTGGCAGTGTCCTCCCGAAGATGGCGGTCATGCCGACCTCGATGATCGATCGCGCCCCTGCCGTGTCACCGCCTGCCGACGAAGGAGGTGACGGTGCCTCACCGCGGGACGGCTCCCTCCTCAGCCGTCTCGGTGCCTGGTGCTTCGACCACCGCCGAGCGGCCGTCGCCCTGTGGGCCGGCCTCCTCGCCGTGGTCTTCGTGGCCGCCGGCGCCGTCGGTCCCGCCTTCGACAGCGGTTCGGCGGCACCGGCCTCCGACAGCGACGCCGGGTTCGCGGCACTGGAGGCCCACTTCCCCGAGCTCGGTACCGGCGGTCAGTCCGGGACGATCGTGTTCCGGGCCGAGCAGGGCGTCGACGATCCCGAAGTGGTCGGAGCGATGGAGGAGCTCTTCGCCACCGTGGACGCGGGGTTCCCCGACGAGGAGGGCGTCCCGAGCGCACCGGGCGCCACGGTGGTCTCGCCCTACTCGGATCAGGGGGCGGGTCAGATCGCCACGGCCGGGCCCCTGGCCGGCCGCCTCGCGTTCGCCACGGTGCACCTCTCGGCCGACATCGACGACACCGAGTCGGCCCGGATCGGGGAGCTGATCGCCGAGGAGGCACCGTCGATCGAGGGCCTCGAGGTCCTCGCGGGCGGCCAGTACCTGGCCACCATCGAGCCACCACAGACCGAGCTGATCGGCATCGCCTTCGCCATCGTGGTGCTCATCGTCTCGTTCGGGTCGGTGCTGGCGATGGGCCTGCCCATCGCGGTGGCACTGGGCGGCGTCGGCATCGGCCTCGGATCGGTCGTCCTGCTCACCCAGGTGGCGACCGTGCCGGAGGACACGATGCTGCTCGGCACGATGGTCGGGCTGGGCGTCGGCATCGACTACGCGCTCTTCATCGTCACCCGCTACCGGGAGGCGGCGGCCGCCGGCCACCCGCCGAGGGACGCCCTCGTGGTCGCGATGGGCACGGCCGGCCGGGCCGTCGTCTTCGCCGGCGCCACCGTCGTCGTCTCCATGCTCGGTCTCCTGCTCGTCGGCATCGGGATGCTCTCGGGCATGGGGATCGGCATCTCGGTCACGGTGCTCGCGACCATGTTCACGTCGGTGACCCTGCTGCCCGCCCTCATCGCCATGACCGGTGGGCGGCTCGAGGTCACCCGGTGGCGGGGACTGCTCGCCGCCGGCGGTGCGGCGGTCGCTCTCCTCGGTGTCGGCATCGACGTCACCCCGCTCGTCGCCGTCGGAGTGCTCGTGACCGTCTCGGTGCTGGTGGCGGGTCGCTTCGTCCCCGACCTGCGACGCGAGGTGCCGCACCGGGCGGCCAAGCCGGCCGAGACGACGCTGTCGCACCGCTGGAGCCGCACCATCCAGCGGCGACCGTGGCCGTGGGCGGTGGCCGCGGCGGTCGTCCTCGTCGTGTTGGCCACGCCGGTGCTCGGCCTGACCCTGGGCTGGACCGACGAAGGCAACTTCCCGGAGGCCACCGACACCCGTCAGGCGTACGACCTGCTCGCCGACGGCTTCGGCCCCGGATTCAACGGCCCCTTCGTGATCGTCGCCACGACGGGGCCCGACACGACCGATGCGAGCATCGACGACCTGCACGCGGCCCTGGTGGCGACGCCCGGGGTTGCTGCCGTGACCGCACCCGTCGTCGACGATCCGGCGGACCCCAGCGCCTACCTGATGACCCTCATCCCGACATCGGCACCCCAGGACGAGGCCACCACCGACCTCGTCCGCACCCTCCGTGAGGATGCGGTCCCCGCGGCGGCTGCTGCCGGCCTCGACGTCCACGTCACGGGCGGCGCTGCCACCAACATCGACGTCACGGACTACCTGGCCGAGCGCATGCCGCTCTTCTTCGCCGCGGTCCTGGGCGTGTCGTTCCTGGTCCTGCTGGTGGTGTTCCGCTCCGTGCTGGTCCCGCTGAAGGCCGTGCTCATGAACGTGCTCTCGATCGCCGCCACCTACGGCGTGGTCGTGGCCGTCTTCCAGTGGGGCTGGGGGGACACGCTCCTCGGCATCGAGCAGGGGCCGATCAACCCGTTCATCCCGCTCATGCTCTTCGCCATCGTCTTCGGGCTGTCGATGGACTACGAGGTCTTCATGCTCTCCCGCATCCGTGAGGAGTACGACCGCACGGGCGATGCCACGACCTCGGTGGCCGACGGCCTGGCCTCGACCGCACGGGTCATCACCGCCGCCGCCGCGATCATGGTCGTGGTCTTCGGGTCGTTCGTGTTCGAGGACATCCGCGAGATCAAGGTCTTCGGGCTGGGACTGGCCCTCGCCGTGTTCCTCGACGCCACCCTCGTCCGCATGGTCCTCGTGCCGGCCACGATGGCGCTGCTCGGCGACCGCAACTGGTGGATGCCGCGATGGCTCGACCGGCTGGTGCCCCACGTCACGGTCGAAGCGGCGAGCTCAGCCGCTCCCCCCGCTACGGCCGACCCGGGGGCGGCATGAGGCCTCCGTTGGCCGTCAGCCGGGCTTGGGGCGGGTGCCGGCGCGGGCCATGCCGGCCTCGAGTTCGGCGATGACCGTCTCGATCACCTTGACCCGGGCGAAGCGCTTGGACTCGGCCTCGATGACGTGCCAGCGGTGGCGGTGGCGGTCGGTGCGGTCGAGCATGTCCTCGACGGCCTCGACGTACTGGTCCCACTTCTCGCGGTTGCGCATGTCCTCGGGCGTGAGCTTCCAGCTCTTGAGGGGGTCGTCCTTGCGGCGCTCGAATCGCCGCATCTGCTCGTCCTTGGATAGGTGCAGCCAGAACTTGACCAGCACCATGCCCTCGTCGGCGAGCGATGACTCGAACTCGTGGATCTGGTCGTAGCTGCGATCCCACTCGTCGGGGGTGGCGAAGCCCTCGACCCGCTCGACCAGCACCCGCCCGTACCACGAGCGGTCCAGCACGGCCATGCCGCCCCAACCCGGCAGCACCGGCCAGAACCGCCAGAGGAAGTGGTGGCGCAGCTCGTCGGGCGTGGGCGCCGCGAATTGGGCGACCCGCACGTGGCGGGGATCGAGGTTGGCCACCAGCCGTTTGATGGCCCCGCCCTTGCCCGAGGCGTCCCACCCCTCGAACAGGACGCACAGCGGCGGGCCCAGCTCGCCGTTGCCGATCTGGCCGCCGCACTCGAGCCGGAGCCGGAGCAGCTTCTCCTGGGCGGCGGCGAGGCGCTCCGCCTCCTCCTTGCGGGAGAGGTGCAGGCTGAGATCGACGTCGTCGAGGCGCCCCATCAGGCCGCCAGCGCCCGCTCGAGCACGTCCACGCACTGGTCGAGCTGCGCGTCCGAGATGACGAGCGGCGGGCAGAAGGTGAGGTGGTTGGGCGGGACGGCTCGGACGATGACTCCGTCGGCACGCATGGCGTCGCGCACGACGGCGATGTCCTTGCCCTCGGGGAGGCTCACCGCCCACACCGCCCCCTCGCCCCGGACCTCGGCCACGAGGCCATCGGCCTCGAGGGCCCGCAGCCCCGAGCTGAGCCGCAGGCCGATGCGCTCGGCCGCGGGGAGCAGCTCCTCGCGCTCGGTGATGGCCATGGAGGTGAGGCCGGCGACGCACGCCGCCGGGTGGCCGGAGTAGGTGTGGCCGTGGCGGAGCAGGAACGCCGGGTCGGCCTCCAGGGCGGCGCGCACCGCCGGCCCGACGACGACGCCGCCGAGGGGCAGGTACCCCGAGCTGACGCCCTTCGCGAAGGTGACGAGGTCCGGGCGGATGCCGAAGTGGGTCGACCCGAACCACTGGCCGAGGCGGCCGAACCCGGTGATCACCTCGTCGGCGATGAGGAAGGCCCCGTGGCGGTCGCACAGCCGGCGCAGCTCCTCGAGGTAGCCGGGGGCCGGAGGGAAGACGCCGCCGGCGCCCTGCACCGGCTCGGCGATGACCGCGGCGATCTCGTCGCCCTGCTGGGCGAACACGGTGGCCACCGCCTCGAGGTCGTTGTTGGGCACGGTGGCGTGCCCGGGGTGCATGGCGCCGTAGCCGGCCTGGTTGGCGGGCAGGCCCTGGGCGGACATGCCGCCGTAGGTGACCCCGTGGTAGCCGAACTCCCGGCTGATGACGAGCTGCTTCTCGGGATGGCCGAGCAGGCCCTGGGCCAGGCGGGCCAGCTTCAGGGCGCTGTCCACGGCCTCGGACCCGGAGGAGACGAGGAACACCCGGGCGTCGTCCATGGGGGCGCGGGCCACGATCTCGGCGCTGATGCGCTCGGCGGGCTCGTTGGTGAAGGGGTCGAAGCAGTGGTAGCCGGCGAGGGTGCGCAGCTGCTCGGCGACGGCGTCGGCGATCTCGGTGCGTCCGTGGCCGACGTTGCAGTACCAGAGGCTGGCCATGGCGTCGACGTACCGGTTGCCGCCGTCGTCCCACACCACGGCGCCCTCGCCGCCCACGATCTTGACGAAGGCGGCCTCGTCCTTGGCGGGCGGGGCGAACGGGTGCAGGAACGGGGACAGCGCCATGCCGCGAATCTAGACGCCCTCTGTCGCCCGGGGGCCGTGGTCGGGCGTCGGCGTCCGGGCGCCGTAGCCGACGGGTGAGCCCTGGAGGACGACCAGTCGCCGCTCGGTCATCTCCTGCACCGCGTAGGGCGGGCCCTCGCGGGTGTTGCCCGAGTCGCGCACGCCGCCGTAGGGCATCTGGTCGGCCCGCCACGTGGGGACCTCGTTCACCAGCACGCCACCGAAGTCGAGGACACGCCCCGCCTCGAGGGCCCGCGCCACGTTCGTGGTGAAGACCCCGGCCTGGAGCCCGTAGCGGGTGTCGTTGGCCAGGCGCAGCGCCTCGTGCCAGTCGTCGTAGACGGCGATGCCCACCACCGGCCCGAAGACCTCGGTGTTGCACACCTTCATGTCGGGAAGCACCCCCGTGAGGACGGTCGGGGCCAGGACGCCGCCGTCGATCGTGCCCCCCGTGCACACCTCCGCGCCCTCGGCCGCCGCCTCGCGCACCCACGACTCGACCCGCTCGGTCTCGCCGGCGTTGATGAGCGCGCTGACGTCGGTCTCGGGGTCGAGCGGATCCCCCACCTTCAGCTGAGCGACCTCGCCGACCAGCGCCTCGGTGAAGGCCTCGGCCACGTCACGGTGCACGAAGATGCGCTGCACCGAGATGCACGACTGGCCGGCGTGGGAGAACCCCGCCACCTTGATCTTGGCCGCGGCCACTTTCCAGTCGCCGTCGGGCTCGATGATGACCGGCGCGTTGTTGCCGAGCTCGAGGTTCACCCGCTTGCGCGGTGCCCGGGCCCGGATGCCCCAGCCCACCGGCGGCGAGCCGGTGAAGGTGATCATGGCCACGTCGTCGTGGGTGACGAGGTGGTCGGCGACGCTGCCCGAGCAGGTGACGATGTTGAGCCAGCCGGGCTCCAACCCGCACTCCTCGACCAGCAGCTCGACGAGGGCGAGGGCGGTCAGGGGCGTGGCCGACGCCGGCTTCAGCACCACGGGGCAGCCGGCGGCGATGGCCGGCGCCAGCTTGTGGGCGACGAGGTTGAGCGGGAAGTTGAACGGGCTGATGGCGCCGACCACGCCGATGGGCACCCGCTGGACGAAGGCCAGCTTGCCCTCGCCGGCGCTGCTGGCGTCGATGGGCACCATCTCACCGGAGAACGTGCGCGCCGTGGCCGCGGCGAAGCGGAAGGTGTCGACCGCGCGGGCGGCCTCCACCCGGGCCGTCTTGATGGGCTTGGCCGCCTCCTCCGCGACCAAGCGGGCGAAATGCTCCTGGCGGTCGGGCTCGGAGAGCAGCTCGGCGGCGCGGTCGAGCACGGCCGCCCGCCGGTGGGTGGGCAGCGGGCCCTCCCGGTGGCGGGCCAGCGCCACGGCGACGGCCCGGTCGAGGTCGGCGGTGGTGCCCGCCGGCACGCGGCCGATCTCGTGGCCGTCGTAGGGCGACGTGACGACGCTGACGGCCTCCGCGGAGGCTGCCTCCACACGTTCGTCACCGATCCGGAAGGGCGTGATCTCGCTCATCCGCGGAGGCTACCGGCGCCACGCCGGCGGGTTCAGCGGTTCGTGGGGAAGTGCAGGTCGAGGCTGCTCGGTGCGGTGCCGAGCTCGGCCGGCACCCCCCAACGCGTGGTGACGACCTTGCCGCGGGTGTAGAAGGACACGCCCTCGGGACCGTGCACGTGGGTGTCGCCGAACAGCGACTGGCCCCACCCGCCGAACGAGTAGAACGCCATGGGCACCGGGATGGGGACGTTGATGCCCACCATCCCGACCTCGACCTCGGCCTCGAACCACCGGGCGGCGGCGCCGTCGCGGGTGAACAGCGCCACCCCGTTGCCGTACGGGCTCGCGTTGACGAGCGACACGGCGTCGGCCAGCGACGGGGCGCGCACCACGCTCAGCACCGGGCCGAAGATCTCGTCCGTGTAGATCGTCATCGAGGGGTCGACCCGGTCGAACAGGCAGGGGCCGAGGAAGAACCCCTCACCGGCGGCCCCGCCGGCGACCTCCGGGTGGCGCCCGTCCACCACGAGCTCGGCCCCGGCGGCGATCCCGGCTTCGACGTAGCCCGCCACACGGTCCCGGTGGGCGCCGGTGATCAGCGGACCGAGATCGCTGTCCGGCTCGGTGCCCACGCCCACCCGGAGCGTGCGGGTGCGCTCGGCGATCTTGGCCACGAGCTCGTCGGCGATGGCGTCCACGGCCACGACGACCGAGATGGCCATGCACCGCTCGCCGGCCGACCCGTAGCCCGCACTCACCGCGGCGTCGGCGGCGGCGTCGAGGTCGGCGTCGGCGAGCACCACCATGTGGTTCTTCGCCCCGCCGAGGGCCTGGACCCGCTTGCCCGAGGTGGCGGCGGTCTCGAACACGTGGCGGGCGATGGGCGTGGAGCCGACGAAGCTGACCGCGCCGACCGACGGGTGCGTGAGGAGCGCGTCGACGGCCTCGCGGTCACCGTGCACGACGCTGAGCACGCCGTCGGGAAGGCCGGCCTCGGTGAAGAGCTCGGCGAGGCGCACCGACGCGGACGGGTCCCGCTCGGAGGGCTTCAGCACGAACGCGTTCCCGCAGGCGATGGCGATGGGGAACATCCAGAGCGGGACCATGGCCGGGAAGTTGAACGGGGTGATGCCGGCGGCCACGCCCACGGGCTGGCGCACCGAGTGGCTGTCGGTGCCGGTGGAGACGCTCTCGCTGTGGGAGCCCTTCAGGAGGTGCGGGATGCCGCAGGCGAACTCGACGACCTCGAGGCCTCGGGCCACCTCGCCCCGGGCGTCGTCGAGCACCTTGCCGTGCTCGGAGGTGATCAGCGCGGCGATCTCGTCGGTGTGGCGCACGATGAGCTCGCGGAACGCGAACATCGTCTTGGCCCGCTTGGTGAGCGACGAGGAGCGCCACTCGGCCGCGGCCGCCACCGCGGCGGCGACCACGTCGTCGACCTCGGCGGCCGAGGCGAGGGGGACCGTGCGGGTCACCGCTCCCGTCGCGGGATCGAAGACGTCGCCCACCCGCCCGCCCTCCGCGCCCGTCCAGGCGTTGCCACGGTGCCAGTGATGGATGAGGTCGTCGGCCATCGGGACATCCTCGCCGATCCCGGCGGTTACCGTCGCACCTGATGAGCACCCCCCTCGCCGCCGGCTACCGCGAGACCCCCCTCTGGACCGACGAGCGACCCCTCGCCGATCGCGAGCCTGCGCCCCTGCCGCCGCGCGCCGACGTCGTCGTCGTCGGCGGCGGCTACTGCGGGCTGGCCGCCGCCACCGAGCTGGCCTCCCGGGGGCTCGAGGTGGTGGTCGTCGACCGCGAGGCGCTGGGCTGGGGGGCCAGCAGCCGCAACGGGGGCATGGTCATCCCCGAGCTGAAGGTCGGCCCCGCCGCGCTGGAGGCCAAGTACGGCGAGCTCGGCCGTCGCCTGTTCCAGGCGGTCAACGACGCGTTCGACCAGGTGGAGTCGCTCGTCACCGGCGAGGGCCCCATCGCCTGCGACTACGAGCGCACCGGGCAGCTCTACCTCGCCCACCACCCTCGGGTGGTCGAGCACCTCCGCCACGAGGCCGACGAGATGAACGCCGCCGGCCAGCCCGCCCACTTCGTGCCTGCCGGCGAGCTCGCCGGCGAGATCGGCTCCGACCAGTACTTCGGTGGGCTGTTGCTCGAGCGCACCGGCGGGCTTCAGCCCGCGGCGTTCCACCAGGGGCTCGAGGCCCTCGCCGACGAGGCCGGCGCGCTGCTGCACCCGCACACCGCAGCAGAGGGCGTCGAGCGGCGAGGTGCCGGGTTCACCGTGCGCACCGACCGGGGCACCGTCGAGGCCGGCCAGGTGATCGTGGCCACGAACGCCTACGCCGACGGGCTCGTCCCGCCGCTGCGTCGACGGGTCCTGCCCGTGGGCAGCTACATCATCGCCACCGAGCCCCTGGCCCCCGAGGTGCAGGCCGCGGTGAACCCGCACCGGCGCATGTTCGTCGACAGCAAGAACTTCCTCTTCTACTGGCGCCTGACCGCCGACGGGCGCATGGTGTTCGGCGGGAGGCGCAGCCTCGCGCCGGTCTCCATCACCGAGGCGCGCGACTTCCTCTACGAATCGCTCGTGCGGGTCCACCCGCAGCTCGCCGGCGTGGCCGTCACCCACGCCTGGGGCGGCAACGTGGCCATCACCTTCGACCGCATGCCCCAGGTCGGCGTGCTCGACGGCGTGCACTACGCCACCGGCTGCAACGGCTCCGGCGTGGCTCTCAACACCTGGATGGGTACCCAGGTGGGGGCCATGGCCGCCGGCGACCCCGCCCCTGCCTTCGCCGAGCTCCGCGGCCCGTCCATCCCCGTCCGGGGGCTGCGGGGCGCGTACCTGCCCCTCGTGGGCCAGTGGTACCGCTGGCGGGATCGACGCCCCTGAGCGGTCGAGCCACCACGTTCCGTGCCCTCGATGGGAGGAGCTTCTCACCCTCCGTGGTCGCAGAAACTCCCTGTGTCACATTTGCGCGATCCGGGGTAAGGTCCGCGGTGTGAAGGTGTCGCCGCCCACCCGGCTCACCGGGCCAGCACCCCGGGGGCAGGCCCTGCGGATCGCCGCCGCGGTCACCGCGACGGTGGTCCTCGGCCTCACCGCCAGCACGGCGGTCGCCCTCGCCGACGACGGTGTCTCCGGCGACCCGATCGCCGTGGGTGCGGGCGTGGCCACCACCGTCGTCGACCCCACGGCGACGACGATGGTGCCCGAGCCGCCCACCGCGGCCCCGACCACCACCACCGAAGCACCGACCACCACCACCGAGGCGCCCGCCACCACGACCACCACCGAGGCGCCGACCACCACCGAGCCACCTCCGGTGCCCACCTCGATCGTGTCTCCCGGTTTCAGCGGCTGCGCCGGCGGCAACAACGGACACGGCGGCGGGCACGACGATGACGATGGCGACGACGACGGCCCCAAGAAGGAGCACAGCTGTCGCCCGCCGGGGGTGATCGCTCCCAACCGGCCCACCACCACCTCCACCACGGAGCCACCGGCTCCCACCACGACCGAGGCGCCGACCACCGTGCCGCCCACCACCGTGGCCGGCGGCGGCGTCGACTCGCCCGGGTCCACGGGCGCCGACGACCCGGACGCCACGGGCGGGGACGATGACGCCGAGGCCGCCGTGACCGACGAGCAGACGGACGGGGCCACCGACCCGTCGAGCGCCGGCGGGGGCCAGGACGCGAGCGCTTCGGCGGGAGGCGCCGCACCTGCCGGGGACGGTGAGACCGCCATCGCCCCGTTCGGGGAGACCGCGCTGGCCGAGGGTGGCCTCGCCGCTCCCGCCGGCAGCATGGCCCCGGCGCCACCGTTTACCTCCCGCCTCTGGGCCGCCCTTCCCCTCGGCCTGGTCATCGGCCTCGTCCTCGTCGGCGTCGCCCTCGGGGCGGTGCGCATCGCCCGCCTCGGCACCACCCCCTGAACCGGACGCCCTGAGCCGGACGCCCTGATCCCCCTCGCCCTGAACCAGAGGCCGGGGGCCGCCGGCTTCACCGACCCGCTGCCCCGCTGGCTTCCCCGTCGCTGACCTCTCGCCTCCTGCCGGCGTCGACGAGGGGCTCAGTCGCCCAGGCCCGCGGTGGCTTCGGTGTCGATGACGATGCGGCCACGGCCCTTCGACTTCGCCTCGTACATGGCGGCGTCGGCCCGGCCGATGAGGTCGCGGGTGGTCTCGTCCGCATCCATGCTGAGGGCGACCCCGATGGACGTCCCCACCAGCACCTCCGCGCCGTCGACGCTCGCCGGCCGGGCCACCTCGTCGCGGATGCGCTCGGCCACCACCAGGGCGTCGGCGGCCGACGGCAGGTTCTCGCAGATCACCACGAACTCGTCGCCGCCGTAGCGGCCCACGGTGTCGGCGGACCGGGCCGCCCGCTGGACGCGCACCGCCACCTCCCGGAGGAGCTCATCGCCGGCGGCATGGCCCCAGCGGTCGTTGACCTGCTTGAACTCGTCGATGTCGAGGAAGATGGCCGCCGCCCGCGATCCGTCGCGGCGACCGCGTTCCAGCGCGTGGCCGAGACGGTCGTTCACGATCACGCGGTTGGGGAGGTGGGTGAGCGGATCGTGCGTCGCCTCGTGTGCGAGCCGGTCCTCGACCGCCTTCTGCGCGGTGATGTCATGGGCGGTGATGACCAGGCCCTCGACCGCCGGGTCGTCGTAGAGGTTCGTGACCGCGCCCTCGAACCACCGGTACTGGCCGTCGTTGGCGAGGACGCGTATCTCGATGCTGGCCCCACCGGCCGCCTGGGTGAGCGCCTGCTCGAAGCGGGCACGGTCGTCGGGGTGCACGACCGTGGCGAGGACCGCCCCCAGCGCCTCCTCCGACGTCCACCCCAGCAGCGCGGTCACCGAGGGGCTGACGAACGAGATCGTCCGTTCGTCGTCGGTGACGACGATGAGGTCCGGCAGGTTGTGCACGAGGGCGCGGAAGCGGGCCTCCGTGCGGCGGACCTCCTCGGTCGCGGCCGCCGCCATGGCCAGCGCCGACGCTCTCGTCGAGGCGAGGCTCCAGACCAGGGCGGCGAGGAGGACCGAGAGGGTGGCTCCGCCGGCGAGGATCCACAAGGGCTCGCGCGTGGTGGCGCCGCCGAAGCCGTCGACGTCGACCACGGTCAGAGCCCAGCTCTGACCGAGGCGCTCCACCGAGGCCTCGGCCGTCGTGTCCGGGTCGGCGCCGTCGAGCGCCTGGACCGGCCCACCGTCGGCCAGCGTGGTCGAGGCGACGAGGACGGGACCGGCCTCGGGGGTGCTGGGTCCCGGCGCATCGGGGTCGCCGAGGTCCTCGAGCTGCGCGGCGAGCTCGCCGCCGGTCGGGGCCACGGCGGCCTCCAGCAGGTCCTGCGCGGAGCTCACCACGACCACCCAGCCCTGGAGCCCTTCGATACGTCCCGTCGGAGTCGTGGGAGTGGTGGCGCCCCGGTACACCGGCACCGCGACGGCGACACCGGACTGGCGCAGCGACGGGTAGGCGCGCGCCGTGGCACGGGGCAGCATCTCCAGCGTGTCGCTCAGCACCGCCCGGCCCTCGACCCGAGCGCCGTCGAGGGCGGCCCGTGTGGCCGGGACGGTGGCGAGGTCGAGCCCGTCGAACACCGGCACCGACTGCGACGGCGCCTCGAAGGTGGCCACCAGGTGCTCGTCGCCTCCCGTCGGGTTGTTGACGTCGAACCCGGGCACCCCCCGGGCCTGGACCTCGGCCCGCAACTCGTCGAGGGCGACGGTCCCCGAGGCGGGCTGCACGTACACGACGCTGGCGGCGTCCCCCGGGTCGAGGTCGGCGGTGGCCGTGGCCGCCGCCCGCTCGAACGAGCGCTGCGTGACGGGGTCGTCGCCATCGGCGAGCTCGGTGCGGGTCGACCGGGCGGCGACGGCGAGGGCGTCGAGCCGGGCCGCGAGGTCGTCCTCGACTTCGGTGGCGGCGCCGGTGAACGACGTCGAGGCGTCGTCGCGCAGCACCGCACGCCAGACGGCGGACGCGACCACGCTGGTCACCAGCCCGCCGATCAGGACGACCAGCGCGATCGCCAGGGGCGAGCGCCGGGATCTCACTGCGCCCGAGGTTACCCCGTCGGGTTCTTCCTGACGCAGCACGTGCCGGCCCGACCACGCAGTGCGGTCGGACCGGCCCGGAACCTAGGAGGCCAGCTCAGCGCAGAAGGCCCCGAACACGTCCACGTAGCGATCGATGTCCTCCTCGGTGTGCTGCGCCGAGATGGTCCACTGCTCCTCGTCGCCCGGGGTCATGAAGATGCCCCGGTTGATGACCCACGCCCACGAGGCCGCGAACAGCGTGGCGTTCGTCTCGAGGAAGTCGCGGAAGTTGCGCAGCGGCTCGGGGCGGTAGCAGACGCAGCCCTTGCAGCCGAGGTCGACCACGTTGGCGGGGATGCCGTGCTCGGCGATGGCGTCGCGGCAACCGGTGGCGAGGCGGGCGCCCAGCTTGGCCATGTGCTCGTAGGCGTCGGGGGTGAGCACCTCCGTGAGGGCGGCCAGACCCGCGGCGGCCACGAGGGGGTTGCCGTTGAACGTGCCCTGCTGGGCCGCCCCGTTGGCGATGACGTCCATCACCTCGGCCTTGCCGCCGAAGGCCGCCGTCGGCGTGCCGCCGCCGATGGCCTTGGCGAAGCAGGCGAGGTCGGGCTGCACGCCGAAGAGCTCGGTGGCCCCGCCGGCGGCGATGGTGGCGCCGCACTTCACCTCGTCGAAGATGAGGACCACGCCGTGGGCGGTGCAGATGCGCCGAACCTCGGCGAGGTACCCCTCGTCGGGCAGGACGAGGCCGATGTTCATCATCACCGGCTCCATGATCAGACAGGCGATCTCGCTGCCGCGCTCGCCGAGCATGCGCTCGAGGGCCGGCGCGTCGTTGTAGGGCACCACGAGGGTGTCCAGCGCCATCTCGGCCGGGATGCCCTTGGACATCGGGGTCGACTGCGGGTTCTCGCGGTCGCCCATCTCGTTGGTGTCGGGCACCACCGAGAACATCACCGTGTCGTGGTGCCCGTGGTACGACCCCTCGATCTTCAGCACCTTGTCGCGGCCGGTGTACGCCCGGGCGATGCGGATGGCGTCCATGGTGGCCTCGGTGCCCGAGTTGCAGAACCGCACCTGGTCCATGTTGAAGCGCCGGCACAGCTCCTCGGCGAAGGCCACGGTGAGCTCGGTGGTCACCGCGAAGTGGGTGCCACGGCGCACGACGTCGGAGACGGCCTCGACGATCTTCGGGTGGGCGTGGCCCACGGCGTTGACGCCGAAGCCGGAGTGGTAGTCGACGTACTCGTTGCCGTCGACGTCCCACACGTGGCTGCCCTCGCCCCGCTCGAGGTAGATCGGGTACGGGTCGGCGGCCTGGAAGGACGAGGCCACGCCGAGCGGCAGCGATCGCACCGCCCGCTCGAAGAGGGCGGCCGACTTCGGCGTGCGCGCCTGCATGGCCGCGCCCTCCCGCTCGATGATGGCGTGGGCCCGGTCCATGATCTGGTCACTCATATCGTTTGCTCCTCCTCCGTCGTCGCCCCTTCGGGATCCGACTCTCGACTGTTGTGCTGCTCCGCTCCGCTTCGCAGCCTCACGCCCGCTCGCCCCCGACTCACGTGTGGCTGATCATGACGTGCTTGATCTCGGTGTAGGCCTCGAGGGCGTACACCGACATGTCCTTGCCGTACCCCGACTGCTTGAAGCCGCCGTGGGGCATCTCGGGGGTGAGGGGGATGTGGTCGTTGACCCACACGGTGCCGAACTGGAGGGCCTTCGACAGGCGCATGGCCCGGCCGACGTCGCGGGTCCAGACGCTGGCGGCGAGGCCGTAGTCGACGCCGTTGGCCCAGGCGACGGCCTGGTCCTCGTCGGCGAAGCGCTGGACGCTCACCACCGGGCCGAAGACCTCCTTCTGGACGATCTCCGCGTCCTGGGCGGGGCCGGCCACGACGGTGGGCTCGAAGAAGAAGCCGTCGCCGCCGACCTTGGCGCCGCCGGTCACGACCTCGGCGCCGGCCTCCTTGGCCCGCTCGACCATGCCCGCCATGCGCTCGCGCTGCGCGCTCGAGATCACCGGGCCGAGGTCGATGGCCTCGTCGGTCGGGTCGCCCAGCGGCAGCGACGACACCGCGTCGGCCAGGCCGGCGACCAGGTCGTCGTAGATACCGGGGGCGGCGACCACGCGGGACGCGGCGGTGCAGTCCTGGCCGGCGTTGTAGTAGCCGCCGATCTTGATCGCCTCGATGACGGTCTCGAGGTCGGCGTCGTCGAACACCAGCACGGGTGCCTTGCCGCCGAGCTCGAGGTGGACCCGGGCGAGGCTGTCGGACGCGGCCTTGGCGATGGCCTTGCCGGTGCCGACGCTGCCGGTGAGCGAGATCAGCCGGACCTCGGGGTGGGTGACGAGCGACGCGCCGGCGGTGGGGCCCTGGCCGGTGACCACGTTGAGGGTGCCGGCGGGGAGGATGTCGTGCTCGGCGATGAGCTCGGCCATCCGCAGGGTGGTGAGCGGGGTGAGCTCGGACGGCTTGAGCACCACGGTGTTGCCGGTGGCGAGCGCCGGGCCGATCTTCCAGATCGCCATCATGAGCGGGTAGTTCCACGGGGTGATGGAGCCGACCACGCCGAGCGGGTCGCGGCGCAGCATCGAGGTGTAGCCCGCCATGTACTCGCCGGCGGCGCGGCCTTCGAGGGTGCGGGCGGCGCCGGCGAAGAAGCGCAGGTGGTCGACCATCTGCCCCATCTCGTCGGCCATGGTGTTCATGGGCTTGCCCACGTTCTGGCTCTCGAGCTTGCCCAGCTCGTCGCTGTGCTCGTCGAGCACCTCGGCCAGCTTCCAGAGGGCGTTGGCGCGATCACCCGGGGTCGACTGGCCCCACTCGCCGGCGAAGGCCGCAGCGGCCGCGGCCACCGCGGCGTCGACGTCGGCCTTGTCGCTGGAGGCGACCTCGGCCAGGCTCAGGCCCGTGGCGGGATCGAGGACGGCGTCGGTGGCGCCGCTCTGCGCCGGCACCCACTCGCCGCCGATGAAGTTCTGGTCGGGCATGTCCCCTCCGGATGGTCGTTCGCGTTCGTGCGAGTGATTCCGTCGTCAACGTGTCGACAGACGACGGATTCGATCGTCAGATGCTAGCCCATCTGTGACAATCTGTCTCGATGGCCGCCGCGCCCGACCCCGTCCCCCTCGATGACATCGACAAGCGCATCATCACCGAGCTCCAGATCGACGGGCGCCTGCCGTACGCGCGGCTCGGGCCGGCGGTGGGACTGTCGCAGGCCGCCGCCCGCCAGCGCGTCCAACGCCTCATCGAGCGCGGCGTGATGCAGGTGGTGGCCGTCACCGATCCCCTCGCGCTCGGCTTCAACCTCGAGGCCATGATCGGCATCCGCGCCGACGGCGACCTGCGGGCGCTGGCCCGCACCCTGGCCGCCATCGACGAGATCGACTACGTCGTGGTCACCTCCGGCGGCTACGACGTGCTCGTCGAGACGGTGTGCGAGGGCACCGACGAGCTGCTCGACTTGCTCAACGACCGCATCCGCACCCTCCCCGGCGTCCGCTCCGCCGACGCCTTCCCCTACCTCCACCTCGAGAAGCAGACCTACGCCTGGGGCGTGCGGTGACGGCGGGACCGCGGCACACCGACGAACCGGATGGCGAAGCCGCTCCGAGGGACGAGGAGCCAGCGGTCAGCGCTTGAAGTGCTTCCCCAGGGTCTCGACCTGGCCCTGGTAGTTGCTGCCGATGTCGGCGCCGTACAGCTTCGCCGGCGGCTCGATCATCTGCTCGAAGGTGAGCTTGCAGACGGGCTGGCGGTGCTCGATGAGGAAGGGCACGTCGTGGGCCCGCACCTCGAGGGCGGCCCGTGAGCCGTGCATGGCGCCGTCGCGGTCGTAGCCGAAGCCGGGGTCGAAGAACCCGGCGTAGTGCGTGCGCAGCTCACCGCTGGTGGGGTCATAGGCGGTCATCTCGGCGGCGAGGTCCGGCGGGACGCGCACGCTCTCGTCCGACAGGAGCAGGTAGAAGCGCTCCGGGTCCAAGATGATGCGGTCGCCGCCCTCGCGGGGCACGGGCTCCCAGTAGTCGGCGGGCGCGTGGGTGCGCACCTGGCCCATGTCGAGCAGCGGGGCGTTGCCCTTGGCGCGGTAGCCGACCCGCCCGGACTCGTCGCCTTCGAGGTCGAGGCTGAGGAAGAGCCCGTCTGCGGTCGCCAGCTCGGCATCGGAGACGGGCTCGTCGCCGCGGAACAGGAACGGTTCGCGGGCGTGGCGCTCGTGCAGCTCGTCGTCGGTGAGGCCGGCCCGGCCGCTCACGAGGCGCAGCTGGTTGAGCGCGAGGCGGTGCTTGACCCGCACGGTGAACGACAGGGGGACCACCTCGAGCCAGAGCCGGCCCTGGTAGCCGGCGTCGATCTCGTCGAAGCGGTAGCTGTGGTCGGTGATGACCCGGGTGAACACGTCGAGGCGCCCCGTCGAGCTCTTGGGGTTGGTGCGGGCCCGCACGCCGGGGGGCAGGGCCAGCTCCTCGATGAGGGGGATCAGGTAGGGCCGGTTGGTCTCGAGCACTGCGCCCTCGTCGCGCAGGTCGAGCTCGTCCACCACGAGGTCGTCGAGCTTGGCCTCGACGGTGTCGTCGTCGGGCAGGAAGCTGGCCCGCACGCGGTAGGCCCGCTCGCCGAGGCGCAGGTCCACGCTGGCGGGCTGGATGGCGTCGGTGGGGATCTTGTCGTAGGTGGCGCCGATCCAGCCCGCGGCGATGGCCCGCTCGAGCATCTGGCTGGGCAGCACCCCCTGGGCACCGTGGGGCAGCACCGGGTCGGCGCCGTCCGGCGCGGTGTCAGGGGCCCCCTCGTCCATCCGGCGGGAGCGTACTCGCCCCCGGGGTCAACGCCCGGCGGCCCCGGCCGATGGAGAGGGGCATGGATCCGCGCGCCGCGCCCGGCTCACCGGCCCCCCGCCGTCGGGACCGCTGGGTCACGCGCGTGCTCGCCGTGCCCCTCGGCGCCTCCACGCACGAGGGGGTGGGCATGGTCCTGCTCCAGCTCGGAGCGTGCACCGCCCTCACCTACTGGCTCGGCGGCGTCGACCAGGTGCCGCCCCACTGGTTCTACCTGCCCATCGTGTTCGCCGGCGTGCGCTTCGGTCTGGGCGGCGCCTTCGTGACCGCCGTCGCCGCCGGGTTGCTGAGCGGGCCGGTCATGCCCGCCGAGGTCGCCACGGGCGTGGCCCAGTCCAGCGCCGAGTGGATCGTGCGCACCTTCCTGTTCGTGCTCATCGGCACGACCATCACGTTGCTCATCGAACGGTCGTCGGGCTCGGTCAAGGACGAGCTGGCCGCCCTCGAGCTCGAGAACGCCATGCACGACGGCCTCGAGCAGCGGCAGTTCACCGTGCACTACCAGCCCGTGGTGGTGGTCGGCGCCGACCCCCATATCGTCGGGTTCGAGGCCCTCGTGCGGTGGGAGCACCCGGAGCACGGCCTGCTGTCGCCGGCCGCCTTCGTGCCCGATGCCGAGGCCAACGACATGATCGTGCCCATCGGCGCCTTCGTCCTCGAGACCGCGTGCCGCCAGGTCGTCGAGTGGAACGACCAGCGCCCGGGCCGCCCACTGACCATGGCCGTCAACCTCTCGAGTCGACAGCTCGCCCGCCCGGACGTCACGGAGGTGATCGCGAGGGTGCTGCGGGAGACCGGCCTCGACCCCTCACTCCTGCACCTCGAGGTGACGGAGAGCGCGCTGGTCGAAGACGTCGCCGAGTCCACCGCCCGGCTGCTCGAGTTGAAGGCGCTCGGCGTCCGCATCGCGGTCGACGACTTCGGCACGGGGTACTCGTCGCTGAGCTACCTGCGCCAACTGCCCGTCGACGTCGTCAAGGTCGACCAGGAGTTCGTGGCCGGCATGGCCGGCGACACCGAGGCCGCCACGATCGTCGGCGCCATCGTCAGCCTCGCCCACGATCTCGGCAAGACCACGATCGCCGAGGGCGTCGAGGCCGCCGACCAGCTCGCCGCCCTCGCCGCCGTCGACTGCGACCTGGCCCAGGGCTACCTGTTCTCGCCCCCGCAGCCTCCCGACGTCGTCGCCGGGCTGCTCCGGGCCGACGCCCGGCACGCCGTCACCCGAACCGCCGAGGGCGCGCCGACCGGAACCCCGGCCGGCCCGCAACCGTCGCCCGTCCCCTTGGCGCGCTGGGTCTCCCGGGAGCTCGCGGGCGACGTCGGCTCCGCCGCGGTCCAGGCCCGGGCCCTCGCCGTGTTCTTCGCGGCCGGCGCGGCCCTCTCGTGGGCCGCGCTCCTGCTCCCCCACCCCCCGGAGGTCACCTGGTGGCTGTCGGCCGCCATCTCGGGGCTCGGCCTGCCGACCGCGCTGGCACTCTTCTGGGTGGGTGATCGCCTGCCCAACGCCGCGTTCCACCTCCTGCTCGCGGGCGGCACGGTGATGATCACCGCCGGCGTGGTGGTGTCCGAGGGCAGCGACGCCTCCATCACGACGTCGACCTACTACGTCTGGGTCGCCCTCTACGCGGCCTACTTCTTCTCCTGGCGCGCCGCCGCCGCCCACGTGGGCCTCGCCGGCGCGCTCTACGCCGGCGCCCTCCTCGCCGTCGGCCTTCCCGCGCCCGCGTCGATCTGGGTGATCGTCATGGGCACGGTCTTCGTGGCGGGGACGGTGACCGGCTGGCTGAGCGAGCAGATGCGGGCCCTCGCGCACACGGACGTGCTCACCGGCCTGCCCAACCGCCTGGCCCTGGCCGGCCTCCTCGGGCGCGAGATCGCCCGGGCCCAACGGACCGGGCAGCCGCTGTGCGTCGCCGTCGTCGACCTCGACCACTTCAAATCGGTCAACGACACGCACGGCCACGAGATGGGCGACCGGGTGCTGGCCGGCGTGGCCGACCGGTGGCGGGCGGCGCTGCGCGGCTCGGACATCCTCGCCCGCTACGGCGGCGACGAGTTCGTGGTCATCCTGCCCTCGTGCCCGGTGCCCGAGGCGACGAGCGTGCTCGAGCGACTCGTGCTGTCCAGCAAGCCCGGGGCGTCCGCGGGGGTGTCCACCTGGAGCGCCGGCGACACCCCCGATCGGCTCCTGGCCCGGGCCGACGGCGCCCTCTACGAGGCCAAGCGACTCGGTCGCAACCGCGTGATGATCCTCCCGCAGCTGCTCGACGGCGCCGCGACGGCTCCCGCGTCGCCCTGAGGCGCACCCACCGGTCCGCCCGATCCTGGGGCCGTGATGCCGCAGGCGGCGGTGGCCGCATGCCTAGTCTCGGGGCACCGGCCCGAGGAGTGACGCCGACCCATGCTCTTCCCGACGGCCCAGTTCGGGATCTTCTTCATCATCGTGTTCCTGGTGAGCTGGCGCCTGCGCCCCAACCGGCGCGCCTGGATGGCGTTCACCCTGGCGGCCAGCTACGTCTTCTACGGCTGGTGGGACTGGCGCTTCGTGCTGCTCATCGCCGGGTCGACGCTGTTCAACCAGGCCATGGGGACGGCCATCCACCGCAACCACGACGATGGCACCCGCAAGCTGCTGATGGGGCTGGCGGTGAGCGGCAACCTCGTCGTGCTCGGGTTCTTCAAGTACTACGAGTTCTTCGTCGTCTCGGTCACCAACGGGCTGGCGAAGCTGGGCCTCGACGCCAACCCCCCGCTGCTGCGGCTGATCCTGCCCATCGGGATCTCGTTCTTCACCTTCCAGGCCATCAGCTACGTGGTCGACATCTACCGCCGCGAGCTCGAGCCGGCCTCGCCCATCGAGTTCGGCATGTACCTGTCGTTCTTCCCCCACCTGGTGGCGGGGCCCATCGTGCGGGCCAGCGAGTTCGTCCCCCAGCTGCGCCGGCGCCCCGACGAGCACCGCATCCCCGCCACCGAGGCCTTCTTCCTCATCGTCGCCGGCCTCTTCAAGAAGGTCGTGATCGCGAGCTGGCTCGGCACCGAGGTGGTCGACCCCGTCTTCGCCGTGCCCGGCAACTTCTCGAGCCTCGAGATCCTCTTCGCGGTCTACGGCTACGCGATGCAGATCTACGCCGACTTCAGCGGCTACACCGACATCGCCATCGGCATCGCCCTGCTGCTCGGCATCCGCTTCCCGCAGAACTTCGACCGTCCGTACTCGGCCCTCTCCATCCAGGACTTCTGGCGGCGCTGGCACATCACGCTGTCGCGCTGGCTGCGGGACTACCTCTACATCCCCCTCGGCGGGAGCCGGGGCTCCGAGTCCGCCACCTACCGCAACCTCATGCTGACCATGCTGCTCGGCGGCCTGTGGCACGGCGCCTCGTGGACCTTCGTGGTGTGGGGCGGCCTGCACGGCACCTACCAATGCGTCGGCCATTGGCGCAATGGCCGGCGGGCGGCGCAGGAGGAGGCCGGGACGCTGGCGCCCTCGGTCATCCCCGAGGCCCTGCGGCCCGTGTTGGCGTGGCTCGCCACCTTCAACCTCGTGTGCTTCGCCTGGATCTTCTTCCGGGCCGAGTCGTTCGCGACGGCGTTCGACGTCATCAAGGGGATCTTCGACGTCACCGACCTGCTGCCGGGGCCGACCCTGCTGCTCGTCGCCGTGGTGGTAGGGATGTTGGCGGCGCAGTTCTCCCCCCGCTGGGTCGGCGCCTGGAGCAAGTCCGGGTTCTCCCGCCTGGCTCCGGTGCTCCAGGGGGTGGCCCTGGCCCTCAGCTTCGTGCTCATCGACACCCTGGGCCCCGTCGGCGTGGCCCCGTTCATCTACTTCCAGTTCTGATCCGATGCCCGACCACCACACCCCCGACCCCCACTCCCCCGGCGCAGCCCGGCCCGGCAGCGAGGAGCCGGGCCCGCGGACCCAGCGGGCCCTCGACCGCCTCGACGCCATGGACCCCGGCGACCACGGTCGCTTCACACCACCTCTGGCGCCGCCGGCCCGCACCCTCGACCTGCGCCAGGTCACCATCGTCGGGGTCGTGGCCCTCGGGCTGTTCACGCTCATGAACGCTTCGAGCCTGCTGCGCATCGTCGAGCGTCAGCCCTTCGGCTGGCAGCGCTCGGTCCAGGTGGCCCTGGTGAAGCCCATCGACGGCCTGAGCCACCTGCTCTTCCTCGACCGCCCCCGCACCACCGCCGACGACGCCCTCGGCCACGAGTTCGGCGACGCCGAGGCCTTCGACGACCTCACCACCGCCGAGCCGCCCGCCGCTCCCCCGGCCACCGAGCTGCCCGAGCCCACGGCGGCGGACCCCCTCGAGATCGTGGTCGTGGGCGACTCGCAAGCCGAGATCCTGGGTCAGTCCGTGATCGACAAGGCCGCCGCCACCGGGGTGATGGACGCCACCCTCGACTTCGAGTTCTCGAGCGGGCTCACGCGACCCGACTTCTTCAACTGGCCGGCCGAGATCCAACAGGTGGTCGAGACCACCGACCCGGACGCCATGGTCGTGGTGTTCGGGGCCAACGACGGCCAGGGCATGGAGCTCGACACCGGCGTGTTCCAGCCGGGCGACCCCGAGTGGAACGCCGAGTACGCCCGCCGGGTGGACGCGGTCATGACCTACCTCGAGCAACAGGGCGTGCGGGTCTACTGGATCGGTCAGCCCATCGCCCGCGACGGCGAGTACTCGGCCCGGCTCCAGCTCATGAACGGCATCTTCGAGGAGGTGGCCGCCGACCACCCCAACACCACCATCGTGTCGCTCTACGACCTGTTCGCCGACGAGAACGGCAACTACTCCGACTACCTGCCCGGCGCCGGCGGCGAGGTCGTCAACATGCGCAACAGCGACGGCATCCACATGACCCGCGCCGGTGGCGACCGTGCCGCCGACGCGATCTTCGCGGCGATCGAAGAAGACCTCCCCAACGGCGCCCCGACGCCCACCACGGTCGCCCCAGCCGTCACCCCGACCACGATCGCACCCTGACCCGAGGCGATGCCCTCAGGCGTTGGAGGCACCGATGTCCGGACAGGTCACGTGACGGAGCGGAGCGGAGTCGCAACACCGACGAACCCGCCGCCAGGCCCGCCGACGTGGCGAAGCCGCTCCGAGGAACGAGGAGCCAGTGTCAGGCGCCGCAGTCGAGGAGCGTCTCGCAGGCGGCGTCGACCGGGGGCGCGTACGGCACCTGGCCGGGGTTGAAGCCGAGGGGCTGGTAGGCGAGTGACGCCACCGCCACCACCTTGCCGTCCTGGGTCACGACCGGCCCGCCCTGCCATGCGCTGCCCACCGGCGTGGTCATCTGGATGCCCTCGGCGCTCTGGCCGAGGACCATGCCCGGACTGAAGGTGACGCCGGCCGCGCCCACGCCGCTGGCGGCGTAGACCCGCTCGCCGGTCACGGCGGCGGCGTCGCCCGTCGCCCAGATCAGCGGCTCCAGGCCACCCCGGTCGAGGCTCAGCAGGGCGAGGTCGTGCGCGGGGTCCCAACTGTGGAGCTGGGCGACCACGGCCTCGCCGCCGGCGTTGGTGAGTCGGATCTCGGGGCCGGGTTGGGTGGTCGATGCGGACACCACCCGGTAGGAGGTGACGAGCAGGGACTGGCTGTCGTCGGACGAGACCACGAAGGCCGTGCCCACCGAGGGCTGGCCGTTCTCGTCGAGGGTGGACACGAAGAAGGTGGAGGGCAGCACCACGGGGGTGAGGTCGGCCATGGCGACGGCGTCGCTCTTCTGGTCGATCAGCGGCCCGGCCCGTTCCTGGAGCTCGGTGAGGGCCTGCTGCTGGGCCTCGTCGATCGAGGCGCCGGCGTCGGTGAGGCGCTGCTGAAGGCTCTCGGCCAGCACGCCGACGCGGTCTTCGTTCGTGGACAGACGCCAGTCGTAATAGGCGTAGAGCATCGCCCCGGCGAAGGCCGCACCGATGGCCGCCGCCAGCAACAGCATCGAGATGCCGATCACGGTGCGGGGCAGGATGCGGTGGCGGCGGAGCTCGAGGCGGGCGCCTCGCTTCTCGTCCTTGGCGAGGCGCTTGGCGGCCCGACGCTCGCGGCGGGACGGGCGCTCGGTGCTCGGTGACTCGACGACCGGGGCCGCCACCGGCGCGGCGGGGGCGATCGGGGGAACGGGCGGCACCGGCGCCCCGGGGGCGGTGCGGGCATCGGGGAGGACGATCAGGGGATCGGTGAGGGGGGTCGTGAGGGGGGTCGGACCGGCGGGGCCGGTGTGCACGCGTGGCGCCACCGCGGGCCACGCCGGCGCCACGACGTCGGCGACGGGCGCCGGCGGGAGGGGCGGCACCACGGGCTCGACGGGCATGCTCTCGGCCACGAGCCCGTCCCAGAGCTGGCGCAGCTCGTCGACGTGATCAACGCCGACGTCCACCTCGTCGTCCGGCAGCGGCGAACGCAGCTCGCGGTGCAGTCGACGGGTCTCCGCGTGGGCGGCGCGGTCGATCATGGTGTTCTCATCGGCTGTTGCGCCGGGCGCCTGAGCAAGAGGTGGGTCCGGTGGCGTCATGGGTCCCCCAGGGTCGGTGTCTGATCACAGGGCCCGCCGCAGTCGGTGGCCACCTGCCCCGGGGTCATGGGCGCCAGGGGCTCCGGCTCGAAGGGCACGGTGGTCGGCGGTGCGCCCGGGGTGGCGGCCGGAGCAGGAGCCGGCGTCTGGGCCACGGGCGTGGGCAGCGGGCCCGGCACGGGGAAGCCCAGCACCGGTTGGTCGGCGAGGGCGTTGCGCATGAAGTCGGCCCACGTCTCTGCGGGGAAGCCGCCTCCGAAGACGCGGGACGCGCCCTTGATGCCGTAGAGCGGGCGGGGCACGTCCGAGTAGCCCATCCACACCGCGGTCGAGAGCTGCGGCGTGTACCCCACGAACCAGGCGGCGCGGTGCTCCTGGGCGGTGCCGGTCTTGCCCGCCGCCGGCCGACCGATGTCCGCAGCACGGCCCGTGCCGCTCGAGATGACCCCTCCGAGCAGGCTGGTGACCGTGTCGGCCACGGCCGGGTCGAGCACCTGCTCGCCCTGCGGGGCGGTGTTGTCCATGAGGACCCGACCCTCGTGGTCGAGCACGCGCAGGATGGGGGTGGCGGGAGCCCGCACGCCGTGGTTGGCGAGCACGGCGTAGCCGGCCGCCATCTCCAGCGGGGAGGTCTCGTAGGCCCCGAGGGCGAGCGACACCCCGTACTGGGTGGTCTCGGGGTCGATCGAGCGGACGCCGAGACGGTGGGCCAGCTCGGCGACGTTCTGCGGGCCGACGTCCTGGATGAGCTGCGCGAACACGGTGTTCACCGAGTGGGCGGTGGCCTGGCGCAGATCCTCCTCGCCTCCGTTGCCCGCCTCGGCGTTGGAGATCGTGCACTGGCCGGTGCAGTCGGGCAGCGTGATCGACGCCGGGGCCGGGTAGCGGTCCTCGGGGGTGATGCCCCGCTCGAACGCCGAGGCCAGCACGAAGGCCTTGAACGACGACCCCGGCTGCACCCCCAGGGTGCCGCCGAGGGCGAGGTTCACCTGGCTCTGGGCGAAGTCCCGGCCGCCCACCATGGCCTTCACGTGGCCGGTGGCGGGGTCGACGGTGACGAGCGACATCTCGAGCGGCGGCGCGGTGCCGTCGAGGGTGCGGCTGACCGACTGCTGGGCCAGCAGCTGGAGCCTCGGGTCGAGGGTGGTCTCCACCCGCAGGCCGCCTCGGTAGAGGGACTCGTGGTCGAAGCGGGCGAGCAGGAAGCGCCGCACGTAGTCCACGAAGTACGGGTGGACGGTGGCCACGTCGTTCTGCGGCGGCGCGTGGACGACGGTCGCGGGCCCGGGCGGGTCGCCGAAGGGGGCGTACCAGATGTGCTCGTCGCGGGCGGCCCGGAACTCGGTGAGGGTCAGGTAGCCCTGGTCCCGCATGGCCCGCAGCGACTGGATGCGGCGGGTCTCCGCCACCTCGGCGTTGCCCCGGGGCCCGTAGTTGTTGGGCGAGGCGATGGTGCCCGCGAGCATGGCGGCCTCGGAGGCGGTCAGCTCGGACAGCGGCTTGCGGAAGTAGGACTCGGCCGCAGCACCCACCCCGTAGGCGCCGTCGCCGAAGTAGATGCTGGTGAGGTAGCGGAAGAGGATCTGCTCCTTGGTGATCTCCCGCTCGAGACGGCTGGCCAGCAGTGCCTCGCGGAGCTTGCGGCTCAGGTTTCGCTCACCGGTCGTGTAGGTGTTCTTCACGTACTGCTGGGTGATGGTGGAGCCGCCCTGGACGGTGTCGCCCTCCTCGAAGTTGCTCAGGGCGGCGCGCACGATGGCCTCGGGATCGACGCCGTCGTGCTCCCAGAAGTTCTGGTCCTCGACCGCCACCACGGCGTCCTTCAACACCTGGGGGATGTCTTCGGGCCGGGTCGGGACCGTCAGCTCGAACTCGCGGAACTGGGTGATGGGGTTGCCAGCCGCGTCGTAGACCGTGGTGGGCATCGACCGCACGCGGGGGTTGCGGTCGGTCGGCAGGGTGCCGGGCACGTCGGCCTTGATGAGGGTCCAGAAGGCCGTCGCCGCCGCCGCGGGCACGCAGACGCCCACCACCACGGCGACCAGCACCACCATCTTCACGGTCATGCGGGGGATGCCCCACCAGCGCCGGCGGCGCTTCGGGGGTGGGAACGGGGCGATGCGGTCGGCTCGGCGGGCCATCACGACACCCGCTCGAACGTGCACGCCGGGGCGTCACCCAGGGTGACGAGGTTGCGGGCGAAGGTGTCGAGCACCAGCGCGCCGGTACCGGTGAACGTGCGCTGGTCGTCGCTCCAGGCGTCGTCCTCCCAGACCTCGTAGACGAGGGCGCACGAGGCGGCGTCGCCCACGACGGTGTAGGTGCCGGCCGGGAGGGGCCCGGCGAAGGGCGGCGTGAACTGCTCGCCGACGGCGAAGTCGGCCACCGGGGTGTCGGGCGCGGTGGTCGACGTGGTCGGGCCCACCGGGCGCGAGCACGCCGGCACCGTGATCCGGGCCACCCCCTCACCGGCGGTGATCACGAGGTCGCCCGGCGACGGGGCCGTGCAGGTGACGGTCCAGGTGGCGCCGCCGGCGCCGTCGACGCTGACGTCCGGGGCGGCGATCTCCCAGCCCGCGCCCGACGTCAGGGCGGCGACCGTGCCGGTGAGGGGGATGCCTCGGACCACCCCGTCGCCGTCCACCTCGTGGCGGGTGATGAGGGCCGTGACGTTGACCGCGGCGCCGATGGTGGGCGTCGGCGTCAGGATCGCGGCCTGCACGTCCACGCCGCCCTGGGCCGTGGCCTCGAGGTCGACGGTGCCGGCTTCCTCGGCTCCGAGGAACAGCACGGTGGACGAGTTCATGGCGAGGTCGGGCATGCGCCAGCCGCGCACGCGGTAACGGCCGCCGATGATCCCCTTGGCGTTCCATCGGCCCTGCTCGTTCGTGGCCACCTCCAGCACGGCCGAGGCCTCCCCCACGAAGCGCTCCAGGCGGATCCGTCCCCGGGCCACCGGCCCGTCCGGGCCGACGAGGGTGCCGGTCAGGGACGCGTCCCCGCCACGGATGGTGACCGGGAAGGCCAGGGGGGCGCCCGGCGGCACGGGGGCGAGGGTCACGTCGCGGGTGTCGTCGAACTGTGGCTCGACGTACGGCTCCATCGTCGTGCGCGTGGGGTTCTCGAGGGCCTCGATGTCCCGGCCGCTGTCCGCCGAGCACCCCGCGGCGGCCACGAGCGCGACGGCGAGCGCCATCACACTCCAGCGGCGCGCGCCATGGGCCATATGGACCAATCGGCAGGCTCCCCTCCCGGTGTGAGGACGGGCGGGGTGGCCGGAGCACCGGAGCACGTCCGATACTGGGGGTATGTACGAGTGGAGCGAAGAGCACCAGATGATGCGCGACGCCATGCGTCGCTTCGTCGAGGCCGAGATCGTCCCCAACCTCGAGGAGCTCGAGCACGGCGACACCCCGCCCTACGAGGTGCTGCGCAAGCTGTGGTCGACCTTCGGGATGGACGCCGCCGCCCGCGACCGCTTCAAGCGCCAGATGGACAAGGAGAAGGCGGTCGCCGCGGGCGAGGCCGAGGCCTCCACCGAGAAGCGCGGCGGCGGGGGCGATGGGTCGATGACCCTCATCCCCATCATCGAGATCTGCCGGTACTGCCCCGGCATGGTCACGGCCATGGGCGTGAGCGTCGGCCTCACCGCCTCGGCGATCATGTCGAAGGGCACCACCGCCCAGAAGGAGCGGTGGGCGCTCGACCTGCTGACCATGGAGAAGATCGGCTCGTGGGCCATCACCGAGCCCGACTCCGGCTCGGACGCCTTCGGCTCGATGAAGGCCACCGCCAAGCGCGACGGCGACGAGTACGTCCTCAACGGCTCCAAGACCTTCATCACCAACGGCCCCTACGCCGACACCATCGTGTTCATCTGCAAGCTCGACGAAGGCAACGACCCCGCCGACCGCAAGATCCTCAGCTTCGTCCTCGATTCCGGCATGCCCGGCCTCGAGCAGTCGAAGCCCCTGCGCAAGATGGGCATGCACTCCTCCCCCACCGGCCAGCTCTTCCTCAACGACGTGCGCGTCGGCAAGGACCGCCTGCTCGGCGAGACCGAGGACCTGCCCTCGGGTGGCCGGGCCGGCGCCAAGGACACCTTCTCGATGGAGCGCACCGGCGTGGCCGCCATGTCGCTCGGCATCGTCGAGCGCTGCCTCGAGCTCTGCACCGAGTACGCCAAGGAGCGGGTCCAGTTCGGCAAGCCCATCGGCGAGTTCCAGCTCATCCAGCTGAAGCTGGCGAAGATGGAGGTCGCCCGCCTCAACATCCAGAACCTGGTCTTCCGCCAGATCGAGATGGCCGCCAACGGCACGGGCATGGACCTCACCGAGGCATCGGCCTGCAAGCTCTACTCCGCGCAGGCGGCCATGGAGGTCGCCCTCGAGGCCGTCCAGGTGTTCGGCGGCAACGGCTACATGGCCGAGTACCAGGTCGAGCAGCTCGCCCGCGACGCCAAGGTCCTCCAGATCTACGCCGGCACCGACGAGATCCAGATCTCCCAGATCGCCCGCAACCTGCTCAGCGCCTGAGGCGGAAGCGCTGGTCGAGGGCGTCGGCGGCGCCTTCGTCCAGGACCAGGTCGGCCACCATCCTCCCGATGACCGGGGTGAACTTGAAGCCGTGGCCCGAGCAGGGTGAGGCGATCACCACGGCGCCGCGGCGGTCGAGGACGAAGTCGTCGTTCGGCGTCTGGGTGAACAGGCAGGTCTCGGCCCGCAGGGGCACCGGGTCGAGGCCCGGCAGCCACATCTCGACGTAGTCGGCGAGGCGGCGCAGGGCGTCCTGGCGCACCTCGAAGGGCCCGTCGTCGGGGTCCACCACGGTGGGCACGCTCTCCTCCCCCACCTTCACCGCGGTGCCGGGGAAGGTCGTGCGCCGGCCGCCGATGCCCGGGTCGCCCATGCCGTAGGCGCCGAACGACGCCGCCGACGCGCTGGACGTGTCCCGGTAGTGGATGAACGACGGCCAGACCGCGGTGGGGTCCCGGGGCGCGAACCAGCCGGGCTGCTGGAACGTGACGGTCAGCGGCGGCAGCGGCACCAGGTCGCCGGCGAGCGGCGCGGCCCACGCGCCGGCCGACACGACCACGACGTCGGCCAGCAGCTCGCGGCCGTCGGTCTCGACCACGACGCCGCCGTCACGGAGGTGGATGGCCCGGGCGGGCTCCTCGTGGGCCACCTCAGCGCCGAGACCACGGGCGACGTCCTGGGCGGCGCGCACCGTGCGGTCGGCGAAGGAGATGCCCCCGTCCGGCTGGAACACCGCCGGCCCCTCGATGCGCAGGAACGGCCAGCGCTCGGCCGCCGCTTCGGGGCCCACGAGCTCATGGCGCACCCCCGCCCGGGTGAGGGCGGCGGCCACCTCGTGGATGCGCTCGGGCTCGCCGTGGTCGAGCGCCCCGACTCGGTCGAGCAGCTCCTCGTCGGCGGCCTCCTCCAGCTCGGCCCACAGCGGCTCGGCCTCGAGGGCCAGGCGCACGTAGAGGTCGTCGGCGTAGGCCAGCCGGAAGATGCGCACGGTGCCGTGCGACGAGCCGCGGTCGTGCCCTTGCTCGAATTGCTCGAGCAAGGTGACGTCGGCGCCCGCCTTCGCCAAGTGCCAGGCCGACGCCGACCCCATGGCCCCCGCCCCCACCACGACCACCTTCACCTCTGTTCCTCCTTCGTCGGAACCCCTTCGGCATCCGGTTCGCCGGTGGCGCTGTTCCGCTCCGCTCGCAACATCGCACCGATCATGGGACGAAGACGCCGATGCCGTCGGGGAAGGCGAGGCCCTCGTCGAGGGTCTCGGGGGGCTGGGGCTCGCCGTCGACGAACACGATGGCGCGCACCGAGCCGGTGTCGTCGCCGGGGCCGAACCCGTCGACGGGGTCGGCCACCACGCCGATGTCGGCGTAGTAGAGGGTGCCGTCCGGGGCCACGCCGAGGCCGAGGGGCGTGCCGGTGGAGAACGGCTCGGGGCCGAGCGCCTCGCCGGCGGGCGGCTCGAGGATGGTGCGCAGGAAGGCGCCGCCGGCGTCGTACTCGTTGATCACCCCCGTGATGATGCTCGACACGTAGAAGCCGTCGTCGGGCGCCGGCGCGATGGAATGGGGCGTCGACAAGCCGTTCTCCCCGGCGGAGATGAAGACCTCGCGGGTCACCGCCCCCTCGTCCACCAGTGGGGCGCCGGTGCCGTCGGTACGCCCGCAGCCGCCGGCGGCGTCCGGGCCCGTGGGCCAGTCGCCCGAGTAGCGCAGCACGCCGGCGGTGGGCGGGCGGGCCGATCCCACGTACACGTTGTCGTCGCCGTCGACGAAGATGCCGCCCGCCGTGGCGATACCGACGTCCACCTTGCAGAAGGCGACGTCGTCGAAGCCGGCGTTGTCGGCCCCGTCGACGTACTCACCCCCCGTGAAGGGCGGGAACCAGACGATCAACTGCCCGTCCCCCTCGCCGCTGGCCTGGTTGCCGATGTCGCTGGTGACCACCCGGCCGTCGGAGAGGAAGCCGCAGCCGTAGTTCTCCGCGTTGTCGGCCGAACCCTGGTAGGTCGGGGTGAGCTTGCCCACCTGCGTGGCGGACAGGTCCCCCACCGTGTCGCCCTCGAGCCGGAAGATCCCCCAACCCTGGAGGGGGTCGGGCTGGTTGGTGTCCTCGCCGGCGATGAACTGGGTGGGGTCGTCGGGGAAGAAGCAGATCTGGGCGTTGATGTCCCGGCCCGTCTCGGGGTCGTCCTCCTTGTTGGTCAGCACCACCTGCGAATCGCCGGGTTCGTCGGTGGCGTATGCGACGAGGTCGTTGCCCTGGCCGCTGAGGACGATGGGCGCGGCCGGCGCCGAGGTGGTGGACGTCGTGGCCGCGTCGCCGGTCTCGGCGACGCCGGCGTCGTCTCCGCTGCTGCTGCACGCGGCCGCGGCGAGCAGCGCGACGACGAGCAGGGCGGAGGACGCGAGCCCCCGGCGGCGCCTCGCTCCGGGACCACCGTGTCGGTCGGTCCCATGGGAGCGTGGTCCTGGAGCGCGGGAAACGGCGGTCATGGTGCCTCCGGTCGGAGCGGGGGGTCGAACGAGATGGTGTCGACGAGGCGGTCGAAGCCCTCGGCGATGGGCGGCAGGGCGGACGTGTCGTTGACCGCGAGCACGCTGAGGCGGTCGAACGCGGTGCCCAGGTCGGGAAGAGCGTCGGTGTGGCACGCCAGCGCGTCGGGATCGGAGTCGACCGTCGGCTCCAGCACGCACACGAGCGCGCCGTTCGGGTTGTCGACCCCCTTCGACAGGAACACCGCGTAGTCGCTCGCCCCGGCATTGGCCGCGGGGCTCCCGGGGCGCAACCAGCCGTCGGGAGCACCGAGGCCGGTGGCGAAGACCGTCACCGACGCCGGGTCGGTGGCGATCTCCAACGTCATCTCCGGGGTCAGCCCTGCCGGGGGGTCCTTCAGCGAGAACGAGAACGCACAGGGCGCGCCGACGCACTCCTGGCCGTCGTCGACGAACGCCGCGATCGGCACCGCCGTGGTCGTCGGCGCCGCCACCTCGGTGGTGGTCGTCGGCGCATCCTCGCCGGGGAGCGTGAAGCGGTAGACGCCGCTGTTCTCGGCCAGGACGTCCTGCCCGGGCTCGCGCAGCCCTGCCACTGCGAACACGTCGTCGTCCTGGATGGCCACGCCGCCGGCGACCGGGCCGTCCATCTCCTGCTCCCAGCGCACGTCGCCGGTGGCCACCTCGACCGCCCGCAGGGTGAAGTCCGTGCCGCCCGAGAAGGCGACGTCGCCCACGATCGAGGTGGCTGCGTAGGTGGGGGCGGCGAGGTCCTGCTGCCAGACGATCTCGCCGGTGGCGGCGTCGATCCCGTGCAGGCAGGGGCAGGGGCCCACCGCGGTCCCCCCGACGATGGTGCCGTCGTCGCTCACGGCGGTGGGGCCGATGAAGCCACCCGTCGAGAAGTTGCCCCCGGGCTCGTTGAGGCCCGGCTGCGTGGCCTCCACCTCCCAGACCAACTCACCGGTCGTCCGGTCCACCGCGTAGTAGTGACCGTCCTTGTTCCCCAAGCCGACGAGGTCGGCGCCGTCGGCGCTGAACAGGTTCGGCGCGCCGGCGAAGTCGAGGTCGTCGTTGTTGGGCTCGTGGGGCTGGAAGCGCCACGCCAGCGAGCCGTCGTCCAGCGAGATCGCCACCAGGGCGTCGGTGAACCGGGTCCACCCCTCGGGCGAGGTGTTGCAGTTGCCCGTGCCGAAGAAGACGAGCGCCCGCGCCACGTCCACCGAGGGCGACGACCACACGTCGGCGCACCCGCTCGGGGGCCCACCCCGGTCGGGGTCGAAGGTCCACACCTCGTCGCCGGTGGCCGCGTCGAGGGCCACCACGCCGGCCCGCTCGGTCGGGGCGTTGTGGACGTCGTAGCCCACGATCACGATCTGGCCGGCGGGCCCGTCGACCACGACGGGCGACGTCTCGATCTCGGTCGGATCGTCGTCGTCGCCGTCGGGGTTCAGCTCGTGGGCCCACACCTCCTCGCCGGTGGCGCCGTCGAGGGCGTAGAGGGTCTTGCCGGCACCGAAGTAGACGGTGCGGGCACCCGCCACGTCGGCCACCGCCGCGCTCGACACGATCTGGCCGGCGTAGACCTGCTCGTGTGGCTCGGCCTGGAAGCTCCACCGGAGCGACCCGTCGTCGCGGTCGAGGGCGTAGAAGCGCCCGGTCCAGTCGCCGACGTACAGGGAGTCGCCCACGACGGCGGGCGTCGCGGTCACGACGTCGTCCGTGTTGAAGAACCAGGCCTGCTCGAGGACGCCCACCGTCGCCGCCGACAGGCTCGTCGGGCACGCCGCCGGCGCCACGAAGCGACGCTCCGGGGACTGGCCCCACATCGGCCAGTCGCACTCGCCCACCGCGGCGGTGTCGGGCCCGTCGTCGGGGGCATCGAGGGCGGCGTCGTCGCTGCCACAGGACACCGCGAGCGCCGCGACCACGACCACGACCCCCCAGGTCGTCCACTTGCCCCACGTCCCCCGCATCACCGCCGATCATGGCATCGTCGGGGTGGCATCGCCTCCCGGGTCCCCCGGGGCCCGAGGCGGCGGTTGGTACCGTTGGCCCATGCCGGTGCTCGCGGTCGCCAACCAGAAGGGCGGGGTGGGCAAGACCACCGTCGCCTTGGGCCTCGCCGCCGCCGCGTCCGAGGCCGGTCGGCGCGTCCTCGTGGTCGACCTCGACCCCCAGGCCAACGCCACGACCGGCCTGGGGGTGTGGGACGCCACCGCCACCGTCGACGACGCCCTCTCGGTCGACCGTCCCGGTGCCATCGAGGCCAGCATCACCACCGCGGCCTGGCCGGCCGGCGCCGGCCCCGTGCCCGAACTCGCCCCCAGCACCCCTGCACTCGCCGGCCGCGAGGTGCAGCTCGCCACCGACGCCGTCGGCGCCCAGGACCGGCTGCACACGGCGCTCAAGGGCGTCCCCCACGATCTCGTCATCATCGACTGCCCTCCGTCGCTCGGCCTGCTCACGGTCAACGGCCTGGTGGCGGCCGACCGCGTCGTGGTGGTCAGCGAGCCCGCCGCCTGGGCCTCCGACGGCGTGGCCCAGATGCTGCGCACCATCGAGCGGGTGCGCGACCGCCAACGCACGGACCTGGCAGTCGCCGGCATCGTCGTCAACCGCCTGGGCCGCACCCGCGACGCCCGCTACTGGCACGAGCAGCTCGTCGAGACCTACGGCGACCTCGTCGTCGGTCCCATCCACCTGCGGGCGGCCGTCGCCGAGGCATCCGCCCAGTCCCTCCCGCTCCACGCCCTGGGCCAGCGCGCCGGCGCCGAGACCGCCGCCCAGGAATTCGCCGACCTGCTCGCCCAGGTCGTGCCCGACCCCTCCGAGGACGCCTGATGGCCACCTACGACCCCCAGAAGGGCCACGCCCGGCCCAAGCCCACCGCCGACGAGCCCGCCCCCGTGGACGAGCTGCTCGACGTCGCCGCCGAACCGGCACCGGAGCCTGAGCAGGCACCCGAGTCCGAGCCGGCCGCCGCCCCTTCGGGGCCGAGCCCCGTGAGCGTGGCCGACGCCTCCCCGGCGCCGGCCCAGGTCGGCGGCACCGCCCGCCGCCTCCCCGCGAAGAAGGTGGGGGCGGGCGTCGCCCTCACCGCACTGGTGTTCGCGCTCAGCTGGGCCTTCCGCCGCCGTCGGCGGGCCGGACGCTCCTGATCAGCGGCCCTGCGCCGTCCCCGAGAAGACGGTCGGGCCCACCGGCACTTCGTTGACGCCGTCGAGGTGGGCGCCGACGTCGGCGGTCGGCCGCAGCATCGTCAGCGCGACGACGGCGGCGGCGGCCAGCGCGATGACGACCCGCTGGCGGGCGGTGACGGTCGTGGTGTCGTCCATGGAACGGACGGTACGGACACCGTCTGACGGGCCTGGAGGACCGCGATGACGTCTCCGTGACCCCCAGGTGAACCCTTGGCCGATCCCGTGCCGCGGGGCGTCGTTCCGGACCCGTCGGTATCGATGGGCCGTACGGATCATTTGCCTGATCCACCCGGCCCATTGGCCTTCAGAGGGGTGGTCGGAGGGCCGTTTGGCAGACATGAACAACATGCGGACAGAGGAGGGAACGCACCTTCCGCTCGGTGACATGCACGTCGCCGACGAGATGGTGCCTCGAGTTTCCACGCTGATCGCGAAGGGGGCACTCCTACAGGACCGACGCCTTCAGGTGTCGGAGTCGGGCGAGGTCCGGTGGGTCGGTCCGACCACCACCATCTCCCGCATCTCGGCCGGGGGCGACGCCGCCTGATCGTCAGGGAATCCGGTCGCCCTTCGGGGTCGCGGGCCCGGACGAACCCACGATCAGACTGGACTGGAGGGGGCCCCGAAGGGGCCCCCTCTTCGCGTCCGGGGTGTGACACCAATCACAGCGCCAGGAATTTCTAGAACGCGTTCTACTCGGTACCGTGCTCCTTGTGAACACGATCACGAACTCCGAGCAGGCGGGACGCGTCGCCGCCCAGGCGTGGTTGGCCGGGGCCCTGCGCTGGGAGCGGGTCCTCGAGGACCTGCGCGAGGCAGATCAGAGCGCCGAGGACACGGCACAGACGCCGCCGGCCGCCGCGCCGCTGCGTCACCCCGAAGCCGCCTGAGCCGCTCCCGACCTTCACCCGGCCCCCCGCCGGGCCGACGGATCGACATGGGACGACGGCTACTCGCGGCGATCGCCGTTGCCGGCGTGGTCACCGCAACGACCCTCACCCCCGCGACGGCGCTCGCCGATCGGATCCAGGACGGCGACCCGCGGCGAGACACGCAGTACGCGCTCACCACCCTGCGCCTCCCCGCGGCCTGGACCCGGACCCAGGGTGCCGGGGTGTTGATCGCGGTCGTCGACACGGGCGTCGACCCACGCCACCCCGACCTCGCCGACCACCTGCGCCCCGGGGTCGATCTCGTCGACGGCGACGAGGACCCCGACGACCCCAACGGGCACGGCACCCACGTCGCCGGTCTCGCCGCCGCCGTGGGAGGCAACGGCGAGGGCATCACCGGCGCCGCCCCCGAGGCCGAGCTCCTCCCGGTGCGGGCCCTGCGGACCGACGGCTCGGGCTCGGCCCGCACCATCGCCGAGGGGGTCGACTGGGCCGTGGCCCACGGTGCCAGGGTGGTCAACCTCTCGCTCGGCGGAGACGGCCTCGCCCCGGCGCTGTTCACCAACGGCCCCTTGAACCGGGCCGTGCGCAACGCCGCCGAGCGCGGCGTGGTCGTGGTCGCCGCCGCGGGGAACGGGGCCGAGACCGAGACCGCCTACCGGCCGGGCGTACCGGTCGTGGTGGTCAACGCCACGGACGCCGGCGGGGACCCCGCCTCCTTCAGCACCTTCGGCGACCCCAGCGCGGTCGCCGCCCCCGGGGTGGACGTGCTGTCGACCGCCCCGGTCGCTCCCACGACCCGGTGGCCGAACGGCACCGACGGCTACGAGGCACTGGACGGCACCTCGATGTCGGCCGGGCTCGTGTCGGGGGTGGCCGCCCTCCTGCTGGCTCAGGGGCTGAACGCCGAGGAGGTCCGTGAGGTGCTCGTGACCACCGCCAGCAACCCCGAGGAGGACCCCCGCCTCGGCGCGGGCGTGGTGGACGCGGATGCCGCCGTGACCGAGGGGGCGGTGCGCCACCCCCTCGCGCCGGCGCCACCGGCGGAGGGCCTGGACGGCCGGTTCGCTCCCTGGCTCGCCCCCGTCGTCGTCGTGGCGGCCGCCGTCCTGCTGCCCGCCGCCGGCCTCGCCCTCGTGCGCCGCCGAGCTCGCGCGCCGGGCTGACGCACGCGCGCTACGGCCGCGGCGAGCCTCAGCGCAAGGCGAGCTCGAGGTGCAGCCCGAGGTGGTCGGAGAGGAACGGCAGCTCGTCGTAGCCCGGGACCCCCGGCTCGCGGGGGAACGCGAGGCGGCGAACGGCCCGGACCTCGACGGCGACCCCGTCCTCGCCGGTGGGCCGGCGCAGCCACGCGAAGTCGATCCGCTTTCCCGGCTCGTTCCCGTCCTCGGGGGGCGCGTCCGCCTGCGCCTGGTCCTCTCGTGAGGCCCGGTCGAGGCAGCGGTCGGGATCGTCGGGGTCGGCCACGGCGATGACCTCGGGCGCCTTGCGCAGGTCACACGTCCATCCCGGGCCGGTGCCGTGGGTCAGCCAGAGGTCGTCGAAGCCTGCGTCTCCCATGGCGCCGGTGAGGTCGGTGTAGGCCGAGCTCGGGTGCAGGGCGTCGATGTTGAAGTCACCCACGACCAGCGTGGCGTTGCCCGGGCGGTGGGTGCGGCGCACGAAGTCCAGCAACTCGTGGGCCTGCGCCTGGCGGAAGTCGGCCACGGCGGAGCGGTGATGGCGCTCACGGGGGACGAGCAGGTCGCCACCCCAGATCAGGTGGGTGCTGTAGACCTCGAGGTTGGCGGCGAGGCCCACGTCCACCTCGACCAGCAAGGCGCCCTTGTGGGCCCAGGCGTCGGCGTCCAGGAACCGGTGCCCGCGGGTGCGGTAGAGGTGCGTGGCGGTCCGGGCGACCGCATGGCCGTCGACCACGGTCAGCAGGCCGCTGGTCTTGACCAGGGGCACCCGCCGCAGGAGCACCGGTGGGCCCGCCGCCGTGCGGGGACGGCCATGGCGGCCGCCGCGCCCGTGCCATCCGGACACCAGGGCCCGGTGCTCGGACTGGTCGAACACCTCGCAGAGCGCGGCGACGTCGTAGCGGCCGGCCAGGCGCCGGCCCAGCTCGCGGGACCGGGCGTCGACCGCCGGCGCCGAGTGCAGGTAGCGCGCGCGGCCGGGCAGGGGCACCCGGGCGGCCCGCAGGAGGAACGCGTTGTAGAAGCAGCAGCGGAGCTCGACGGCGCCGGCGCGGGCCACGGTCAGCGGTCCTTCACTCGTCCGAGAGGTAGATGCTCTTGACCTCCGTGTAGGCCGTCAGCGCGTGCATCCCCAGCTCGCGACCGAGACCGCTGCGCTTGTGGCCGCCGAAGGGCATCTGCGGGTGCACGCTGCGGTTCGAGTTCACCGAGAGGACACCGGTGCGCACGCTCTTGGCGACGCGGATGGCCCGACCGACGTCGCGGGTCCAGAGCGAGCCCGAGAGGCCGTAGATGGAGTCGTTGGCGATGCGCACGGCGTCGGCCTCGGTGTCGAAGGGCAGCAACGCCGCCACCGGACCGAAGATCTCCTCCCGTGCCACCGTCATGTCGTTGTCGACGCCGCTCAGCACGCACGGACGGAGGTAGGAGCCGTCGGCCAGCGCGGGGTCGTCCGGGGCGTCCCCACCGGTGACGACGGCGGCGCCCTCAGCCGCACCCGACTCGACGTACCCGCGCACCGTGGCCCGCTGGCCCTCGGAGATGAGCGGCCCCATCTGCGTGGACTCGTCGAGGGGGGAACCCACCTTGATGGCCTCGGTGCGGCGCACGAAGGCCTCGACGAACTGGTCGTAGGCACCCCGCTCGACGAGCACCCGGCTCCGGGCGCAGCAGTCCTGGCCGGCGTTGCCGAACACGGCGCCGGCGAGCTCGTCGACCGCCCGGTCGATGTCGGCGTCGCCGAACACGATGCAGGCCGACTTGCCGCCCAGCTCGAGCGACACCCGGGCGATGTTCGGTGCCGATGCCTGGAGGATCGACGTGCCCGTGCCCGTCTCACCCGTGAAGGAGATCTTCGCCACGCGCTCGTCGCTCACCAGCGCATTGCCCACCTCGCCGCCGGGCCCGGGCAACACCGAGATGGCGTCCTCGGGCACGCCGGCCTCGACCAGCAGCTCGCCGAGCATGAGCGCGCTGAGGGGCGTGTACGACGCCGGCTTCAACACCACGGGGTTCCCGCAGGCGAGGGCGGGGGCGATCTTCCACGTGGCGATCATCAGCGGGAAGTTCCAGGGCACGATCAGCGCGCACACGCCGACCGGCTGGCGCAGGACCAGACCGAGTCCGGGGGCGGCGATGGGAGCCACCTCGCCCTGGAGCTTGTCGGCGGCGCCGCCGAAGTACTCGAGGGTGGCGGCCGCGGCCTCGACGACCTCCCAGCGGGCGTCGCCGATGGGCTTGCCGGCGTTGCGGGCCTCGACCTCGGCGAAGGCCTCGCTGCGCTCCCGGAGCAGGTTGGCGGCCCGGAGCAGCACCCGGCCCCGCTCGGTGGGCGACATCCGCGGCCACGGCCCCTCGTCGAAGGCCCGGGTCGCGGCGGCCAACGCGTCGTCCACGTCGGCCAGGCCGGCCTTCGCTACCGTGGCCATGGGCCGACCTGTGGCGGGCTCGTTCACCGAGAAGGTTGCACCCGACCGGGCCGGACGCCGCCGGCCGCCGATCAACAGCTCGTGGATGGTCTCGCTCATCGCTCCCGCTCTCGTCGCCATGGGCCGGCTCGCCCGGTCGTTCGCTGACCCTAGCGACCGAGCCTGCGCTCAAGGTCGCCCGTCGCACGCCGACGGAAGCCCCATGACCGTCCCGACGACCGCGCCCCCGCGGGCCTGGCGCGCCGTGCTGCTCGTGGTGGCCCTGTGCCTCGGGCTCTCGGCCTGCACCTCCGCCCAGCTCGCCGCCTTCCTCGCCGAGGAGCCCAAGCACCGCGACGCGCTCAGCGACCGACAGCTCCTGCGCCTCCGCGAGTGCGAGTCGAGCGACAACTACCAGGCCAAGAGCGCGAACCGGCGCTACTTCGGCGCCTACCAGTTCTCCCGCGCCACCTGGAACGACGTGGCCGGTCGCTACTACCCGTGGCTCGAAGGACTCGGTCCGCACAAGGGAAGCGTCGCCGAGCAGGACGCCATGGCCCGTGCCCTCTGGGACGAGCGGGGCGCCGCCCCCTGGCCGGTCTGCGGCCAACGCGTCGGGCCGGCCTGAGCCGCCATGGCCCGTTCCGGACGACCCCGCACGGGGCGCACCGTGGCGGGCTGGCTCGTGGCCCCGCTCGCCCTCGTCGGCCTCGGGGTGGCGACACCGCCTCCGGCCACGGTGCGCATCCACGTGGTCGTGGACCAACAGCCCGTCGCGGTGGGTCAACCGGCGACCGTGGGGCGGGCCCTGGACCTCGCCGGCGTGGCGCCCCGTGACGGCCGACTGCGCAGCGTCGTCTCGGGCCGGGTGATCCGGGGGGTCACCGACCCGGCGGTGATCACCCGCAATGGGGAAGCCACGACCCACGACCACCGGGTGCACGAGGGAGACGTGGTGCGCACCGCCGACGGCACCGACTGGGTGGAGGCGACGGTGAGCCGGACCGAGCCCATCGCCGCTTCCGGCCTGCCCGACGTGGAGCGCCACGCCTGGCGACCCGGCCGCGACGGGGTGCGGCGCGTCGTCGTCGGCGCCCACAGCGACGAGGCCGTGCGCTCCACAGTGGTGACCCCGGCGGTCGAGGCCTACGAGGTGCCGGGCCGGGTGGTCACCTTGTCGTTCGACGACGGGCCCCACGCCGAGTGGACCCCGCAGGTGCTCGACATCTTGAAGCGCCGCAACGTGCCGGCGGTGTTCTGCGTCGTCGGCGACATGGTCGACGCCCACCCCGACCTCGTGGCCCGCATCGCCGCCGAGGGCCACCGCCTGTGCGACCACTCCATCGACCACGCCGACCTGACCGACGCGTCGCCGGACGTGCTCGCCGCGGAGATCGGGCCGACGGCCGACCGCGTCGAAGCCATCACCGGTGAACGTCCCACCCTGTTCCGGCCGCCCTACGGCATCTTCACCGACGACGTCGTGGCCCAGGCGCACGAGCGCGACCTCCGGGTGCTCGGCTGGGCGGTCGACACCGAGGACTTCGCCCGGCCGGCACCCACCGCCCTGGTGACCGCCCTCCTCGACCAGGTCGAGCCCGGGGCCGTCGTGTTGTTCCACGACGGCGGAGGCGACCGCCAGACCACCGTCGACGCCCTGCCCTACGTGATCACCGGCCTGCGACGAGCCGGGTACCGCTTCGTGCTCCCCGGCCTCGGGCAGGACCCTCAGGAGCCGGAGGGCACCTCACCCGGGTGACGGCACCGCGCCTCGGGGCCGCCGAGCGACGCGCCGCGGTCGATCAGGCGACGATCTCGACGGGGGTGCCCACCGGGGCGAGGTCGCGGAGGCGCCACAGGTCGTCGAAGCTCACCCGGACGCAGCCGTTGCTGACGTTCTGTCCGAGGACCGAGTTGTCGCTCCAGCCGTGGATGGCGATCTGGCCGTTGCCCCCGGCGAAGCTCTGGAGGGCGTCGGAGAACCCGGCCACGCTGAGGATCCAGGGCGTGTAGTTCGTCTGCGCCACCGAGATGTCGACGTAGAAGTTGCCGAGGGGTGTGGGGGTGGCATCGGTCCCCACGGCCACCGTCATGGTGACGACCGCCTCGTCGCTGTGGCCGCGGAGGACCGTGAGCCGCCGGGCGCCGACCTCGACCCGGATGCGGTTCGGGACCTCCCTCGTCACGACGTCCACCTTGTCGATCCAGGCCTCCGTGCCGTTGGGGCGCTCGGGGATGGCCACCTTCAGCCGGTCACCGCGCTCCTCACGCACGAGGAACGCCAACGGGACGTTCTCGTCGGTGGGGTTGGGAAGCGCCGCCAGCGGCTGGGTGGCCGTCGGCGAGTCGAAGAGCTCGACCGACGGCACCCCTGCGTGGGCGGCCAGGAAGCCCTCGTCGGCGGGATCGACGGTGGTGCTCGTGGACGACGTGGTCGGCGGCGGCGGCTCGACCCCGGCGAGGGTCTCGGCCAGCGCCGACGTCTCCGTGGGCTGATCGGCACCGACGCGCAAGGCGATGGTGCCGGCGACCAGGAGCAGGCCGACCATCGACAGCACGAGCACGCGACGCCGGGTGGACATCGGTTCAAGGCTACCGACGCGGTCAACCGGGTCACCCGCGTCACCCGATGCCCACAGTGCGGCCGCCGCCCCGTAGCCTGGCCCGATGGCACTGAAAGTGGGCGAGCGGGCCCCGGACTTCGAGCTCCTCGACCAGCACGGCGCGACCGTCACTTTGGCGGGGCTGCTCGCCGACGGCCCCGTGGTGCTCTTCTTCTACCCGCAGGCGATGACCACGGGCTGCACCCGCGAGGCGTGCCACTTCCGCGACATCGGCGCCGAGTTCGAGGCCGTCGGCGCGCAGCGCATCGGCATCAGCGCCGACGCCGTCGACAAGCAGGCCGAGTTCGACGACAAGCACGGCCTGGGGTACCCCCTGCTGTCCGACCCGGACCGCACCGTGGCCAACGGCTTCGGGGTGTCACGCCGAGGCCCGCTCCCCAACAAGCGCGCCACCTTCGTGATCGGGACCGATCAGACCATCGTCGAGGTGGTCACCAGCGAGCTGAACATGAACGTCCACGCCGACAAGGCCCTGGCGGCCCTCGGCACGGCCGGCTGAGCCAGGGCGACCGCCCTCAGCGGGTGGGTTTGGTCCACCCGGTCAAGAGCTCGACGAGCTGCCCGTCGGGGTCGCGCACGAACACCGCCACCCCCACGTTCGTGTCGTCGAGCACCTCGCCCCCGTGGTCGCGCACCGTGGCGAGGGCCTCGTCGAGGTCGTCGACCCCCAGGGAGAGGTGGGTCAGCCCGGGCTGGTTGACCGGGCGGGGCACGGCGGGCGCAGCCTCCGGGCCGTCGCCGGCGAAGTGCATCAGCTCGAGCACGAAGCCGTCACGCTCGAGGTAGAGCGCGGTCATGCCCATGGGCGGGTCGAGGCGCAGGAGCGACGACGCCCCGTCGGGCACCTGGAGCTCACGCACCACGGCGAAGCCGAAGGCCTCGTAGAACGCCCTGGCGCGGTCCAGATCGCTGACACACTGCCCCACATGGTTGATGGTGACGCCCGAGCCGGCCATGGCTCGCCAGTGTCGCGCGTCGAGCCGCCGTCGTGGCTCGACGAGCTGGTGCTCGAGCCGGGCCCGCCCTGGCTGCACATGGGCCTGCGCACGATCGACGAAGCGGCCTGGCTGGCCGTCGACGACCGGCGCGAGGCCGAGCTCACGGAGAAGGCCCGCCTGCTGAGCCGGCGCCACGACGACGTGTTCGCCGCCCTGCCCGGCACCGAGGCCGCCGGCGCGGAGACGCTCGCCCTGGTCGAGGCGTGGCTGGCGACCCACCGGCCCGAGGGTCTCCGGAGCACGGCGGCGGCGCCGCCGCCGGCAGGGTGTCACCCCCTCGAGGCCGCGGCCCGACTGGTGCAGGAGGACCTGTGCCTCATGGCCGAGCGCGACGGCGACATCGCACTGGTGGCGGCGGCCCTCTGCTTCCCGTCGCACTGGCGCCTCGCCGACAAGATCGGGGGGTCGGCCGCCGCCATCCACGGCCCCGTCCCGCACTACGAGCAGGAGCTGCGTGCCAAGGTCGACCGCTTCCTCGAGCGGATCCCCGAGGGCCGCATCGTGCTGCGGCGCAACTGGGGGGTCCACGACCACGACACCCTCTTCGTGCCCGAGCACCCGCCGCCCCGCCCGGGCATCACGGCAGGGAACGCCGGCGAGCGCCTCTGGCTGCGCAGCGAGCGTCAGACCCTGCGACGGCTCCCGGGGTCGGGGGCCGTCCTGTTCACCATCCGGGTGCAGTTCGCACCCCTCCGGGTGCTCGCCAGCCGACCTGACGTGGCCGCGGCGCTGGCGGCGTCCGCACGAACAGGCGCCGCCGTGGGCCGGGACCGCGTCCCCGGAGGACACCTCGACGCGGCCTGCGCCTGGTTGGAGGCGCAGGCGACGAGGTGACGCCCGAGGCCGCACGACCGTCCGGACCGCAGGCGCAAACGGGTGACGGTGGGCCCAGCGCCCTCAGGCGTGGTGGCGCCCCCGAGCGTCGGTGGCCGGGTCACGCGGTGACGATCCGATGTCCGGTCGGCCGGCGGCGTCGACGGTTTCCCCCTCCAGCTCGGGTACCCGGCCCCCCAGGTAGATGACGCCGGCGGTGCCTCCCGCGAGTGCACCGGCGATCGCGGCCACCAGCAGCCGCCAGCCCAGCGCCAGACCGCCTCCCCAACCGAGGAGGCCGAAGGGCAGCAGCAGGACCATGCCGAGCGCCCCGCCGACCAGTGCGCCGATGACGAAGCCCTTCCACTGGCCGTCGGTCATGGGCCCCAGGCCGGGGCCCGCCCAGGAGCCGTTGATCTCCTCACGCTGCTCCCGGATGGCTTCGCGCACGTCGTCGCGCACGTCCTCGGAGCGGGCGTGCTTGCGGGCGTGCTCCGGCGCCGTCGCCCGGTCGGTCGCCCGTTCCAGCTTCTCGATGTGGTCGGCCATGGTCGGTCACTACCCGCGCCACGCTCCCGGAGAACGTGCCGACGCGGGCGGCGCCGGTCAGAGCGTGCGCAGCAGGTACTCGCTCATGGTGTTGACCCGCAGCGTGGAAAGATCCGTGAGCTGGCTGACGCTCTCCAACATGGTGGTCAGGTTGGCGTTCAGCTCGTCCTGATCGCTCGCCGTGTAGAAGAGGAACGGATCGGTGACGTGCTCGGCGCTGGGCCAGGCCTCTTCCACGATGGCCTTCCAGGGTGGGGCGCCGTGGGTGAGCGGTCGCACGACCTCGTTGCGGACGTAGCGCGTCCGGGGCTGCATGGCCTCGGACATCGGGGACTGGTGGCCGTGCCAGTGCTCGATCCAGGCCTCGTAGTCCGCGCCCTCGGGCATCTCGAGACAGGTCACGGTGAGCAGGCCCCGGGAGCGCTCGCCATCGGGCCAGTCGCGCGGCGCGGCGTGGGCGTTGCCCCCATAGTCGGTGTACAGCGACTCGACCACGAGGTACCCGTCGTAGTCAGGCACCAGCTCGTCGAGCAGCGCCTCGACGGGCCCTCGCTGCTGGTAGTTGTCCAACCAGACCGAGACCAGCGCCCGGAAGGTGGGCTCGTCCTCGGGGGCCGGCACGGGTGGCGGAACGTCCGAGTCGGAGTCGTCCACGTCGACCGTGAGGGCGAGCGCGCCGGCCTCGATGAAGCGGTCGGCGGCGGCCACCAACGCGTCCCGCAGCCCGTCACCCTGCCCGCGCGCGGGGTCCCGCACCACGTACATCACCTTTTCCATCTGCTGTGTCCCTCCTTCGTCGGGACGGCTTCGCCATTCGGTTCGTCCACGATGCTGCTCCACTCCGTTGCGCATCGTCATGCTTCGTCGGGACGGCTTCGCCGTTCGGTTCGTCCACGATGCCGCGCTCGGCGCCGGCTGCAGCCTCCCACGTCCGGGGACGCCCCCTGTCAGGGCGAGGGGCGGAAGGGCACGGTCGAGGGCGCCACCGAGGGATCGGCCCAGGCGGCCGGGTCGATCGCGAGCCGGTAGTCGAACCGGGCGAAGGGACCGCGGCTGACGGGCTCGCGCGGGTTGAAGGAGCCATCGGAGCCGACCATGACCCCGTGGTGCACCGCCCACGTGACGGCGTCATCGGCCCACGCCGGCACGTCGTCGAGGCCGTGCGGCGGGAACGAGGTCACGTCCTGGGATCCGGCCACCCGGTAGAGGGCGACGGCCACCTGCACACGGGTGCTCGGGTCGCCGGCACCGAAGACGGTCGGCGTCCGCGGGGCGAGGATGCTGGTACCGACCGCCCACCGCACCGCGTCCTGCTGGGCGGCGGGGACGTCGGTGAAGGCGACGGGCGGGAGGGACGACACGTCCGGGGTGCCCGCCTGGCGGTACAGCGTCAACGCCAGCTTGCCGCGGGTCAGGACGAGCCTCGGGAGAAACGCGCCCCCTGCGTAGGGATCCATCAGCGCAGGATCGTTGACGTGGCTCGACACCCAGCGCACGGCGGCGTCGTACTTGCCCGGCACGTCGGTGAAGTGGTGCTCCGGGTACACGGCCTCGATGGCGCCGATGTCGCACGGACCCTCGATCGGGAACGGCCGGTCGAGCTGTCGCTGGTCGAACGGCTCGCGGCACTCGTCCACCGGGATGGCGTCGACCAGCGGCGATCCCGCGAGGGGGAAGCGCGTGGGAGTCGCTCGGCCGTTGTCGCGCACCGGGCCGAGTCGGGGGTCGGCGCCCCCGGTCACGTCGGTGCCGGTGCCGGGGTTGCACGTCGTGTCGGTCGAGTAGTTGTACCCCTCCGACACGGGCGCCTCCGGGAACGAGCAGTTCGACGGGCCGTTCGCCTCGGCGAGGACCGAGCCGAACGAGTGGAGCGCCCCGAAGCCGGCGGCGTTGGCCCCCACGCCCGAGGTGTTGTCGGTGACGGTCGCGTGCTCGAGGGTCATCGTGCCGGCCGAGGCGACCCCACCGCCGCCGATGCCTGCCTCGTTGCCGGACACCGTCGAGTTGCGCAGGGTGAGGGTCCCTTGGGAGCCGGCCCCGCCGCCGTACACGTCGGCCACGTTGTCGAGGAGGGCCGAGCGCTCGATGGTCAGGGCGCCGCCCGCCGCCTCGACCTCGACGGCCCCACCGGAGTCGTCGCTCACCCCGTGCTGCAGGACCAGGTCCACCACCGAGACCGAGGGCGAGACGGTGGCCCGGAGGATCTGCCCGCCGCCACCGCCGTCGATCCCCGCCCCCGGCACGCCGCGCACCTCGATGGGCTGGTCGCCGCTGTAGACGACGTCGCCGCCGGTCAGCGACACCCGCTGCTCGTCGAGGTCGATGCGGACCGGCCACGGCGCCGCCGACGCGTCGGTGACCGCCTGGCGGTACGAGCCCGGGCCGGCATCGGCGCCGGTGGTCACCACGGCGCCCCAGCCGCGCTCGACCGCGCCGAGATCGCATGCCCCGGCCACCGGCCGGCGCACGCCCCGCTGGTCCGCCGGGTAGCAGAACAGGTCGGACAGGGGGTCGCCGCCGGGGCCGGCGTCGACCAGCGGCGAGCCCGGGGCGGGCATGCGGGTCGGCGTCGGGCCGCCGTTGTCGGCCAAGGCTCCGAGGCCGGGATCAGCGGGGTCGACGACGTCGAACCCGCAGGAGGGGTCGGACGCGAGGCTCCCGTGGTCGTTGGAGGCGCCGACGGCGCAGGCGACGCCGCCGCCCAGCGGGTTGGCCACGACCGATCCGCCGGCGATGAGCGAGTCACGGACCCGGACGGAGGCGTTCGGCGACGAGTTGTCGACGACGGTGGACGCGGACAGGTCGAGACCGCCGGTCGAGTGGAGCGCGGCCCCGCCGGTGCCGGAGGAGTTCCCCGTGAAGGTGCTGCGAGCGGCGCCCAAGCGGTACTGCGCGTGGACCGCGCCGCCGGCGCCGATGCTGTGGTTCTCGTCGAACGTGCTCTGGCCGATCTCCACGAACGCCGCCGAGATCGCACCACCTCGCCCACTGGTCGAGTTGCCCGTGAAGCGACTGCGACGCACGACGAGCCGGCCCCATCGGTCGGCGGCGTCCGCGGTCGCGGTGATCGCGGAGCCGCGGAAGCCCATGAGCGTGAGGTCGAGGACCTTCACCGTCGGTCCGCCCTCGACGCGCAGGAAGGGCCGCTCCGCCGTGCCACCGTCGACCCGGTGCCCGTTGCCGTCGACCGTGAGCGAGCGGGAGCCGTCGTAGATCGGCCACGCCGAGCCGCTCATCGCGAAGTCCGCCGTGACCTCGATGCGGTTCGCGCCCGCGCCGGCGAGCGCCGACAGGTCCGAGAGCGCCTGGCGGTACCCGGCGGCGTCGGCGACCGACACCACCGTCGACTCCGGCGACGCCGCGGCGCCTGCGGTACTCGCGCGGCCCGCCCCAGCGGGCACCATGGGCACGAGGGCCAACGCAATCGACACCGCCAGCGCAGCCGCCCGGTTCGGTCGTCTCGTGATCGCGGTCATCGTGTGCTCCTCCGGTCAGGCAGGTCCCACGACCTCATCGTCCGGGGAGGAGGGGGATCCGCCAAGGGCTGGAGGTCACAACCTGACGACGGGGCGGCTGGGACCGCTTAACGTCGGGAGGATGCGCACGGCAGACATGAACAAGGCGCTCATCGAGCGCTTCTGGGCGGACCTCTACCGGCGGGACTTCGACGCCGTGGGCGCCTACTTCACGCCCGACGGGCAGTACACCGACGTGTTCACCCCCGACGAGGACCTCGCGGTCGGCCCCGCCCAGATCGCCGCCCGCCTCCGGCTCGGGCTCGAGCCCCTCGAGGGCATCTTCCACCACCCGGGTCGCATCGTCGCCGACGAGCAGACGGTGATGACCGAGCACGCCGAGGAGTGGCACTGGCACACGGGCGAGTGCTTCACCGTGAGATTCGTGTCGGTCCACGAGATCGACTTCGACGGGCGCATCACCCGGTGGTGGGACTACCCCGACCTCCAGGGGCTCCTCGACGCCGCGCCCTTGTGGTGGATGGAGCACATCATGGACGGCTACTCGAAGACCGGCATCGACCACACGCCCGAGGACCCCACGGGCTCCGACAGCTGAGAGACTGAGCGGCACGCGAGGGGCTCGCCCGGCGGCGGCGACGCTGCGCAACGGAGTGGAGCAGCAGCACCGACGAACCGGATGGCGAAGCCGTCCCGACGAAGGAGGGACACAGCAGACATGTTCGACATGGTCATCAAGGGGGGAACGCTGGTCGACGGCACGGGGGCCGAGGCCCGCCGCGCCGACGTCGGCGTCAAAGACGGGGTGGTCACCGAGGTGGCGCCGGCCATCGAGGCGGACGCGGCCGAGACCATCGACGCCACCGACCAGTTGGTCACGCCGGGGTTCGTCGACATCCACACCCACTACGACGGCCAGGCCACCTGGGACACCTCGCTCGACCCGTCGGCGGGCCACGGGGTGACCACCCTGGTCATGGGCAACTGCGGGGTCGGCTTCGCTCCCGTGCACCCGGGCCAGGAGGACTGGCTCATCCAGCTGATGGAGGGCGTCGAGGACATCCCCGGCACCGCGCTGGCGGAAGGCATGACGTGGGGCTGGGAGACGTTCCCCGAGTACCTGGACGCGCTCGACCAGCGGCACTTCGCGGTGGACATCGGCGCCCAGATCCCCCACGGCGCGGTGCGCGGCTACGTGATGGGCGACCGGGGCGCCCGCAACGAGCCCGCCACGCCCGAGGACATCGCGGCGATGGCCGACATCGTGCAGGAGGCCGTTGAGGCCGGTGCCCTCGGCTTCTCCACCTCGCGCACGATCGCCCACCGGGCCATCGACGGCGAGCCCGTCCCCGGCACGTACGCGGCCGAGGACGAGCTGTTCGGCATCGGCCGGGCCATGGCCCGCGGCGGTGCCTCCATCTTCGAGCTCGCCCCCGCAGGGGTGGACGGACTGGACCTCTCGCCGGCCGCGGCGGAGATGAGCTGGATGCGACGCCTGTCCGGCGAGATCGAGCGACCCGTCACCTTCATCGTGTTGCAGGTGGACCTCGCCCCCGACCTCTGGAAGATGCAGATGGAGGAGTCGGTGAAGGCCCTCGACGAGGGGGCCGAGATCTACCCGCAGATCGCCAACCGCCCCTTCGGCATGCTCATCGGCTTCCAGACCCACCACCCGTTCGCCCGGCGCCCGTCGTACCTGGCCATCGCCGGCCTGCCCCTCGACGAGCGCATCCGCCAGCTGCGCGAGCCGAAGGTGCGGGCCGCCATCCTCGCGGAGGAGGACGCGCCCGGTGACGGCAGCCTGTGGGACGGCCTGCCGGCCTTCCTGCGCACCATTCCGCAGAAGCTGTTCGTCATGGGCGACCCGCCCGAGTACGAGCCCACGCCCGACCAGTCGGCGGGGGCGCTGGCCGAGGCCGCCGGGGTCACCGCCGACGAGAAGGTGTACGACCTGCTCTGCGAGGACGAGGGCCGCGCGCTCCTGATGCTGCCGCTGTTCAACTACACCCACGGCAACCACGACGTCCTCCGCGAGCAGATGACCCACCCCCGGGCCGCGCTGGGGCTCGGCGACGGCGGCGCCCATTGCGGGATGATCTGCGACGCCTCCCTGCCGACCTATGGGCTGACCCACTGGGCCCGGGACCGCAGCCGCGGGCCGCAGCTGTCCCTCGAGTCCGTCGTGCAGATGCAGACGCAGCGCACCGCCCAGCTCTACGGCCTCGGCGACCGGGGCACGGTCGAGGTGGGCAAGCGCGCCGACCTCAACGTGATCGACCACGCCGCGCTCACCCTGCGCTCGCCCCGCCTCGCGCACGACCTGCCCGGTGGCGGCCGGCGCCTCCTGCAGGAGGCGTCGGGCTACACCGCCACGGTCGTGGCCGGCGCCGTCACCCGGCGCAACGGCGTGGACACCGGTGCCCGGCCGGGCCGCCTCGTGCGCGGCCAGCGCTGACCGGCCCCAACCGGACGGAGCCCCCGCCATGGCCCTGACGCGCCCCGCCAAGATCGACGGCGACGACTACGACGAGCAGCTCCACGCCCTGCACCTCGAGCTGGTCAAGCTCCAGCAGTGGGTGATCGCCTCGGGCGCTCGGGTGGTGATCCTGTTCGAGGGCCGCGACGCCGCCGGCAAGGGCGGCACTATCGACACCTTCCGGGAGCACCTCGCCCCCCGCCAGGCCCGTGTCGTCGCGCTGCCGAAGCCCAACGACGCCGAGAAGGGCCAGTGGTACTTCCAGCGCTACGTGGCGCAACTGCCCACCGCCGGCGAGATCGTCTTCTTCGACCGCTCCTGGTACAACCGCGCCGGCGTCGAGCCGGTGATGGGGTTCTGCACCGAGGAGCAGCACCGGCTGTTCCTGCGCCAGGCCCCCGAGGTGGAGCAGGCTCTCGTCGAGGACGGCACCCACCTCTTCAAGCTCTACCTCGACGTCGACCGCGACCTCCAGGCCGAGCGCCTCCAGGAGCGCCGCGAGGACCCGCTGAAGGCGTGGAAGATCAGCCCCATCGACGAGGTGGCCATGGAGAAGTACGACGCCTACACCCAGGCGCTGCACACCATGCTCGACGCCACCGACACCGAGTGGGCCCCCTGGACCGGCGTGAACGCCAACCGCCAGAAGGTGGCCCGCCTCCACGCCATCCGCCACGTGCTCCACGCCCTGCCCTACGACGGCAAGGATCCCGCCGCCGCGGCGGCGCCCGACCCCACCATCGTGGCCCCCGCCCGCTCCCTCCTCCTCTGAATCGCCCTTCGTTGGAGGAAATACCCCCCGGATTCCGGGGGATATTTCCTCCAAATGACTCGCGACCCTGCCGATGGAGAGAGATGGTCCGTCGGGGGGTGACGCGCGTGGCGCGCTGGCTCGCCGGTGCGCTCGTGGCCGCGAGCGCCGTCCTCGGGTTCGTCCTGCTGACCGCCGGCGCCGCCTCGGCAGACGAGCCCGCCACCGGGACCATCACCGTCGTGCTCGACGCCTCGCCCGACGACGGCCAGGACGTCAGCTTCACCGGGTGCAAGGGGCAGTGGTGCGGACCGATGGTCCTGGACGACGACGCCGACCCGACCCGGTCGAACACGACCACCGCCGACCTCGAGCCCGGCACCTACACGGTCACCCAGGACGCGGTCCCCAACTGGACCCTTTCGGCGCTCACCTGCGACACCGGCGAGACCACCAGCCTCGCCAGCCGCCGCGCCACCATCGACCTGACCGCCGGCGAGGACGTCACCTGCACCTTCACCAACACCTCGGCGTCCATCACCATCATCCAGGACAGCAGCCCCGACGACGCCAGGGACTTCTCCTTCACCGGGTGCCTCGGGTCGGGCTGCGCCGACTTCGCCCTCGACGACGACGCCGATGGCACCCTCCCCCGCCGCCAGTCCAGCGCCGGCCTCGCCCCCGGCACCTACACCGTGACCCAGGCGGCCGACGCCACGTGGGCGCTGACGTCGATCACGTGCACGACCGGAGAGAGCGTGAGCCTCGGTAACCGCCGGGTCACCATCACGCTCTCCGCCGACGAGCAGACGACGTGCACCTTCACCAACCAGGCGGCGTCGATCACCGTCATCCAGGACACCAGCCCCGACGACGCCCAGGACTTCTCCTTCGATGGCTGCATGGGCTCCGGCTGCGCCCCCTTCGTCCTCGATGACGACGCCGATCCCGAGCACCCGTCGTCCATCACCGCCGTCGGCCTCGCCCCGGGCAGCTACCGGGTGTGGTCGACGACCGATGAGCCGAACTGGCCCCGAACGAACCTGACGTGCTCATCGGGGTCGGTGTGGAGCACCAAGAGCGGCGTCGACATCACCCTGGTCCCGGGGCGACAGGTCACCTGCACCTTCCGGAACGACTACTCGACCGAGTCCGGATCCCTCGAGCTCGAGGTGGACACGCAACCGGACGGCCCGGTCGACATCACCATGCACCGATGCGGTGACGGTGGTTGCGCCGACGTCGTACTCGACGACGACGCCCGACCCGACCGGGACCGCTACAGCGGCCGAGCCGCCCTCCCCGCGGGCTGGTACTCCGTCACCGTCGATCCCGTGCCGGAGCACGAGCTCAGCTCGATCGACTGCGGCAGCAACGACCGGAACGTGGACATCGATGCCGGCACCTTCGAGGTCGCGGTGCGTCCCGGGTCGCAGTCGCGCTGCACGGTGACGCATCGACGCCCCCTGCCGCGGCTCGAGGGCGTCGTCGACGTCTCGGCCGGGATGCAGAGCACCTGTGCCCGCCTGACGACGGGCCGAGTGCGCTGTTGGGGCGACCAGGAGACCGACACTGGACAACTCGGCACCGGGAACGCCGGCGACAGCACCACGCCCGAGGAAGTGGCCGGCGTCGGCGGTGCGGGTGTGCTCGATGACGTGGTCGACGTCAGCGTCGGTTTCAGCCACGCCTGCGCCGTCGTCGACTCCGGCGAGGCCCGGTGCTGGGGCTACAACAGCCGCGGCACGCTCGGTGACGGCACGACGTCGGTGAGACGGACCCCCGTGGCCGTCTCGAACGCTTCCGGCAGCGGTCCCCTGACGGGGGTCACCACGGTCGGCACCGGCGGAAACGTCAGCTGTGCGCTTCTCCGATCGAGCGAGGTGCACTGCTGGGGCGGCAACAGCGACGGGGAGTTGGGCGACGGTACGACGACCGACCACCCCAGACCCGCTGCCGTCTCCGATCCCGACGGCCTGGGTCCACTCACCGGAGCTCGAGCACTCACGGTCGGGCTCTTCCACGCCTGCACATTGATGGACGGCGGCACGGTCTCGTGCTGGGGAGCGAACAACAGGGGACAGTCGGGTGACGGCACGACCACCCAGCGGGTCCGGCCCGGCGAGGTGCTCGCGCCGAACGGGCCCGGCGTTCTCGAGGACGTGGTGCAGGTGAGCGCCGGCCATCAGCACACCTGCGCCGTGCTCACATCCACGCAGGTGCGGTGCTGGGGGCGCAACGGCGCCGGCGAGCTCGGAGACGGCACGCAGGCCGACCGGTCGCGGCCCGTCACCGTCTCGAACGGGGACGGGACCGGCCCGCTCACCGGGGTGCGCAGCGTCCACGCCGGCGGCGAGAAGACCTGCGCGCTCCTGATCGACGGCTCCTTGTCCTGCTGGGGAACCAACGGCGATGGGCTGCTCGGCACCGGCTCGACCAGCGACGTCGTCGTCCGGCCGGAGCCCGTGCTGGACGAGACGGGCGCAGGCGTCCTGGATGACGTGGTGGCGGTCACCGTGAGTCGCAACTCGGCCTGTGCCGTGCTGACCGACGGTCAGGCCCGGTGCTGGGGCGGTTCGGGTGGGCTTCTCGGCGACGGCACGGAGACACCCCGCGCACGACCGACCCTGGTGGTCGACCCTCTTGCGCAGCCGGCCATCACGGGGGTCAGCCAGATCGACGCGAACGAGTACCTCGCCTGTGCGTCGGGTTCCGGGCAGCTGCGCTGCTGGGGCCATGGTGCGCTCGGCAACCCCGATGCCGTCGTGGCCCGCAGCGCCGTCGAGATCCGCGACAGCGAGGACAGCGACGGACTCTCTGGCGCCCACAGCGTGTCCGTCGGCGCCGAGCACGCCTGCGCGGCGATGGACGACGGCGGGGTGCGGTGCTGGGGGTCGAACGAGTCTCGACAGCTCGGGGACGGCACCGCCCTCGGCCGGCAGCTCCCGGCCTCCGTCGTCGGCGTCGGCGGGATCGCCACGCTCGGGGACGTGGTCGCGGTGTCGGCTGGGATGGATCGAACCTGCGCCCTGCTCGACAGTGGTGAGGCCCGGTGCTGGGGCGAGAACAGCCGAGGCGAGCTGGGCGACGGCGGCACCACCGACAGAGCGACTCCCGTCGCCGTCCTGGACGAGACCGGCACCACCCCGCTGACCGGCATCACGCAGCTCTCTGCGCGAGGCCCGCTCACGTGTGCGCTGCTGGACTCGGGGCAGGTCCGGTGCTGGGGGAACAACCACGTGCTTCCCGCCCCTCTCCCCGACGTCAGCGGCGTCGGCCCCCTCACCGGCGTGGCGCAGATCGACGCCGGGTGCGCCACGCTGGCGAACGGCGAGGCCCGGTGCTGGACGAGCTCCGTTCTCGACAGCTCCACCCCTACGGTGGTCCCCAGCCCATCGGGCGCGGGGCCCCTCACTGGTGTCCAGTCGATCAGTCGTTCCAGCGACGTCACCTGCGCGCTGCTCACTGCGGGGCAGGTCGCGTGCTGGTCGGCGTCGAACGCCTACGGCCAGCTCGGCACCCTGCCCCCGGCGACGACCGGGCGCCCCACACTCGTGCTCGATCCGGACACGGGCGAGCCGGTCGCGGGCGCCACCGGCCTCGCGACCCGAACCAGCGGCGCGTGCCTGACCCGGGACGGCGGGGTGTGGTGCTGGGGATTCGGGTACCTCGGCACCCTGGGCGACGGCACCGACGCGATCGCCCGGTTCCGGCCGAGCGCGGTCCGCACGCCGCCGGGCTGAGCGGGCGCCGCCGTGGCGGCGGGTGGCAGGATCGGGGGTACGCCACCGAGGGGGACCACTCGTGACCGACGCCGCCGAGACCCAGACGCACTTCCGCACCTGCCCGCTGTGCGAGGCCACGTGCGGGCTGGAGATCACCACCAGGGGCGACGAGGTGGTGCGCATCCGGGGTGACCGTGACGACGTGTTCAGCCGCGGGTTCATCTGCCCCAAGGGGTCGACGCTGAAGCAGCTGCACACCGACCCGGACCGGGTGCGCCGGCCGCTCGTCCGCTCGGGGCAGGGCGCCGACGCCACCTGGACAGAAGTGAGCTGGGACGAGGCCTTCGCCGAGATCGAGCGCCGCCTGCTGCCCATCATGGAGGAGCACGGCCGGGACGCCGTGGCGCTGTACCTGGGCAACCCGACGGTGCACAACCTCGGCGCCGGCATCTACGCCCGGGCCCTCATCACCTCGCTGGCCAGCCGCAACCTCTACTCGGCCAGCACCGTCGACCAGATGCCGCGTCACGTCTCCTGCGGGGCGATGTACGGCAGCCCCGACGCCATCCCCGTGCCCGACCTCGACCGCACCGGCTACCTGCTCATGCTGGGCGCCAACCCCTACGAGTCGAACGGCAGTCTGTGCACCGCACCCGACTTCCCTGGCCGGCTCGAGGCCATCCGGGCGCGGGGCGGCAAGGTCGTGGTGGTCGACCCCCGCCTGACCAAGACCGCCAAGAACGCCGACGAGCACGTGCCCATCCGCCCGGGGGCCGACGGCCACCTGCTGCTGGCCATGGTCCACGTGCTCTTCGCCGAGGACCTCGTCTCGGCCGAGCTCGACCCGTCGGTGTTCAACGGCATCGACGCGGTGCGTGACGCCGTCGAGCCGTTATCCCCCGAGGCCGTGGCCGAGCACACCGGCATCGACGCCGACACCATCCGCCGCCTCACCCGGGAGGTCGCCGCCGCCGAGTCCGCCGCGGTCTACGGCCGCATCGGGACCAACACCGTGGCCTTCGGCACGGTCGCCTCGTGGGCGTCGGACCTCGTCACCGCGCTCACCGGCAACCTCGACCGGGTCGGCGGGATGATGTTCCCGCTGGCCCTCACCAGCGCGCGGGGGTCGGGCAAGGGCCGGGGCTTCAGCACCGGGCGCTCCACCAGCCGGGTCAAGGGCCACCCCGAGGTCCGCTCGGAGTTCCCCATCGCCACCCTCGCCGACGAGATCGAGACCCCTGGCGACGGACAGGTCCGGGCCCTGATCACCTTCGCCGGCAACCCGGCCCGCTCGGCCCCCAACAGCGCCCATCTCGAGTCGGCGCTGGCGACGCTCGACTTCATGGTGAGCATCGACCCCTACCGCAACGAGACCACCCGCCACGCCGACGTGATCCTCCCGCCGCCCGACGCGCTGGAGAAGAGCCACTACGACCTGGCCTTCAGCACCCTGTCGGTGCGCAACGTGGCCAACTACTCGCCCGCGGTCCTGCCCCCCGACCCCACCGAGCAGCTGCCCGAGCACACCATCCTCGCCCGCCTCGCGCTCGTGCTCAGCGGCATGGGCGCCACCGCGGACCCGGCCATCATCGACGGCCTCGTGCTCGACCGGGTGCTCAGCCGGGCCACCAAGCCGGGGGGCGTCGCCGAGGGCAAGACCGTCGCAGACCTGGTCGACCTGATGGTCGCCGAGGACACGCCCGAGCGGGTGCTCGAGGCCATGGTCCGCACGGGCGCCTACGGCGACGGGTTCGGCGCCAACCCCGACGGGGTCACGTTCCAGACCCTGCTCGACCACCCCCACGGCCTCGACCTCGGCGCCCTCGAGCCCCGCCTCCCCGAGGTGCTCAAGACCCCGAGCGGCCAGGTCGAGCTGGCCCCGGCCCAGTTCCTCGCCGACCTTCCCCGCCTCGTCGAGGCGCTGGCCGACGCCGCCGCCCCCAACGGCCACCTCACCCTCATCGGGCGCCGCCACGTCCGCTCGAACAACTCTTGGATGCACAACGTCGAGGTGCTGGTGAAGGGCAAGGACCGCTGCACCCTCCAGGTGCACCCCGACGACGCCGCCCGCCTGGGCCTCACCGACGGCGGCCCGGCCGAGGTGGCGTCCCGGGTCGGCAAGGTGGTGGCGCCGGTCGAGGTGACCGACGAGATCCTCGCCGGCGTCGTCTCGCTCCCCCACGGCTGGGGCCACGACGACCCCGCCGTCGACATGGCCGTCGCCGCCGCCCACGCCGGGGTGAACTGCAACGTCCTCACCGACGACGGCCCCCTCGACCCGCTGTCGGGCAACGCCGTCCTCAACGGCGTGCCCGTCACCGTCACGCCGGCCTGAGGCCCTCGGGCATCAGTCGTCGGGGCGGGCGATGGCGGCGCCGACGTCGTAGCCGGCGAAGCCCTCGGGGCTGGCCACCTCGACGATCGGGTCGTCGCGGTCATCCCACTCGGTGCGCAGCGCCCGGCTCATGATGGCGTGCATCACGTACATGGTGGTGATGTAGGTCAGCTCGATGATCTCGACGTCGCTCAGGTGCTCGTGCAGCTTGGCGAACAGCCCGTCGTGCACCCGCCCGCCCTGGAGGGCCAGCGCGTCGGTGTAGGCCAGCACGGCCCGCTCCACCTCGCTGAACTCGTCGGAGGCCCCCCAGTAGGCGATGGCCGCGATCTTCGACTCGGGCATGCCGAGCAGCCGGCACGACTTGCAGTGCTGCGAGAACACGAACTGGCTGCCCACCGCCCATCCCGCGCGGGTCTGGCCCAGCTCGCGCAGCACCGGGTCCAGCACCCGCTTGGGGCTCTGGTAGAGGCCGAAGCCGGCGACGGCGTGCTCGAACACATCGGGGGCGGCGGCGAACACCGTCCACCAGTCCCCCGGGGTGCCGGTGGTGGTCCCGGGCTCGGCCACGGGGTCACGCTCGCCGAAGAGGTGGTCGTACATGACGGTGACGATCGGCGCCGTCACCTCGCTGCGGGGGATCTCACGGAGTCGAGGCATGGTTCACTCTTCCCCATGGGGGTGGGCTGGTGCTGACCATGGGGGACATCGACCGGGACTGGCTGGCGGCGGCGCTTCTGACCGCGGGCGGCGAGGGGGCGGCCGACGGGCTCGAGTGGGTGGAGGTCGAGCCGCTCGACTCGGGCACGACGTCGCGTGCGCGCCTCCGGCTGACCTGGCGGGACCCCGCCGCGGGGCCGACCACGCTGTTCGTGAAGCTGCCCGCCGACGGCTTCGGCGCCCGGGCCTTCGGCACCCTCGTCGGCCTCGGCGCCAGCGAGGTGGGGTTCTACGGGTCGGTCCGGCCCGACCTCGAACTCCCTGCGCCACGCGCCCTCGTGGCGCAGCCCGGCCGGCGGGGCGGCTTCGCCCTCGTGCTCGAGGACCTCGCCGCCGCCGGCGCCCGGTTCCCCACGGTCGCCGACGGCTGCACCGCCGAGCACGCCGAGGCGGTGGTGGTCGCCCTGGCCCGGGTGCACGCCCCGCTCTGGAACAGCCCCCGGCTGCGCGACGGCGGCGATCTCCGCTGGGTGTTCCGACCGGCCGACGGCGACCGCGTCCGCCGCATCCAGCGCCTGATGGTGGCGAGCGCGCTGCGCCGCTCCATGGCGACACCCATCTCGGCAACACCTACGCACTGCCCGACGGCACCGCCGGCCTCTACGACTGGCAGGTGATCCAGCAGGGCCACGGCCTGCGCGACATCGCCTACTTCACCGTGCTCTCGACACCTACCGCGCTGCGGCGCGAGCACGAGCGGGGGTGGGTCCGTCGCTACCTCGACGAGCTCGCAGCCCTGGGAGCCGACGCGCCGAGCGAGGACGACGCCTGGTCCCACTACCGCCTCTACGCGGTCGACCCCCTCCGGGGCGCCGTGTTCACCGCGGCCATGGGCGACCGCCTCCAACCCGAGGCCCAGTGGCGCTCCGGGCTCGAACGGGCCACCGCGGCGGTGCGGGACCTCGACAGCCTCGGGGCGTTCCGGAAGGCGCTGGCCGCGACCTGATCGGCCCCGACCGTCGGGCATATCCACGACCCCGTGCCGGTTGGGTACTTGCACACACAAGGATTTCACGGCAGAGGAGATCACCATGGAAGTCAAAGAGCTCGGCCACCTGGTGCTGTACGTGCGGGACCTCGAGCGGTCCGTGGCCTTCTACCGCGACGTGCTCGGCTGGAAGCCGGCGTTCCCCGATGCCGCCCTCCCCTTCCCGGCGATGGCGTTCTCCAGCGGTCGGACCCACCACGAGCTGCTGCTCATCGAGGTCGGCCCCGACGCCGCCGCCATCCCGCAGGGCCGACGGGTGGGGCTGTACCACTTCGGCCTCAAGGTCGGAGACAGCGACGACGAGCTGCGCGAGGCGCTCGCCACCGTCCAGGCCGCCGGCGTGCCCATCGCCGGCGCCAGCGACCACACCGTGACCCACAGCCTCTACATCCACGACCCCGACGGCAACGAGATCGAGCTGTACATCGACGTGCCCGGCGTCGACTGGGCCAACGATCCCGAGCTGATCATGAGCCCCATCAAGCCCTTGCGGCTGTAGAGGAAGGCTCGGGGACGACCCGAGCCCTGGTCAGTCCTTGGCCAGGACGGGCCCCTGGCGAGGTCGCCCCGGTGGCGTCACGAGTGAAACCCCGAACGTGCGGGCCGGGCAGTTCGCGCTCGTGTAGGTGGGGCCGGGTGACCCGTAGGTGGTCTCGATGGGCGCACCCGCGGCCCACAGCACCGGAACCCGCTGGCCGAGGTAGCGCTGCTCCCAGTGCAGATGGGCCCCGCCCGACGCGCCTGTGTTCCCGACGTTGCCGACCTGCGTCACGGCCGAGACTTCCTGGCCCTCGGCGACGGTGATGGCGGACAGGTGCCCGTAGACGCTCGACCAACCGTCGCCGTGGTCGACGACGACCCGGGTGCCGTAGCCCGCCTGGTCGCCCACCGCGACGACGATGCCACCGAGGCCGGCCAGCACCGGCAGGCCGTGGTCGTTGGACCCTGCGGCGGGCCCGACCCCGTTCCAGTCCACGGCCGGGTGGTTGCTGTGGGTGCTGGCTCCCCACACCTGGCCGCACGGGAAGGGCATCTGGAAGTCGCCCTGGTCGACCCCGTTCGCCCCGCCGACGCGCTGGTCGGCGGGCTCGGCCGAGGCGGGACCCACCAGCGCGACCAGAAGCCCGAGCATGAGCAGGGGCGCCGCCGAGACGGCGCGCGCGAAGGGACGGGGGCGGGGCACGGTCAGAACAGGATGGCGTCAGGGCGGGCAGTGGTGGCGGACCACGCCGCCTCGGTCCACGCCAGGTTGTAGAGCCACGCCGCCGCGTTGGCCCGGGTGGCCGTGGCCGTCGGCCGGAAGCGACTGCCGCGGACCGGGGCAACGGCGTGGCGCGTGGCCCAGTCGAGTGCCTCCTGGTAGTAGGCGCCCGAGCGGGTGTCGGAGTAGGGGTGGTGGGTGTCGACCTGGGGGTCACCCACGAGGTGCCAGAGCATCACCACCAACTGGCTGCGGGTGACCGGATCCTTGGGCCGAAACGAGCCGTTCGGCGAGGCCGTCAGGATGCCCTCGCCCACCGCCCACTCGGCGGCGTCCGCATAGCCCGCGGTCCTGGGCACGTCGGGAAACGAGCGGCGCGTCGTCGCGGCGGGCTCGTCCATCAGGCGCCAGAGCATGGTCACCACCTGGCTTCGCTTGGCGTTGCGCGTCGGGCGGAACGTGCCGTCGGGGAAGCCCGGGGTGACCCCGAACCAGGCGCCCCAGTCGACCGCGCCGCCGAGCGAGGCAGGTACGTCGCTGAAGCCGTGGGGTGGGCAGCAGGTGAACCCGGCGGTCGGTGTGGCCGAGGCGGCCGCGCTGCGAGGGCCCTCGCCCACCACGTTGAGCGCGGCGACCCGGTAGCCGTAGGTCTGGCCGTTCGCCACCGACTCGTCGAGGTACGACGTGGTCGCGGCCGGGAAGGTCGTCCCGATGGCCACGTCGTCCCGATACAGGCGGTAGCCGGTGATGGCGGACCCACCGTTGGTCGCCGGCGGAGTCCACGTCACCTGCACCTCGCCGTCGCCGGCCGTTGCCGCCGGCGCCGCGGGAGTGCCGGGGACCGAGCGCGGCGTGGCCTGCACCGCGGTCGACAGCGGCCCGGGGCCCGAGGCGTTGACCGCGGCGACGGTGTAGGCGTAGGTGGTGCCGTTCGTGCGGCCCGTGTCGATGAACGCACGGGTGGCGCCGTTCGGCGTGGTGTGGACGAGGGTGCCGTTGCGGAACACCCGGTAGGCCGTCACGGCCCCGCCGCCGTCGTCGTTGGGCTCCGCCCAGGTCAGGCTCACCTGGGCGTTGCCGGGCACGGCCACGACGTTCCGCGGGACGCTGGGCAGGTTCGGGGTGGCCGTGATGCGGGCACCGACCACCGACGCGACCCCCGCCATGCCGGTGGCGTTGGGGTGCACCGGCGCCGCCTGGAGCAGGCGCGGGACGATGCCCTCGACCCAGCGCACGCCGTTGTCCTGGCAGGCGTCGTGGCCGATGCCGGGGGTGTACACGTCCACGTAGCGGGCCCCGTTGGCCGCCGCCTGCGCGGCGAGCATCGAGTTCAGCTCCTTGTTCTTGGCGCGCAGCCACGGCAGGTCGGCGTTGGAGAGCGGCAAGGAGGGCCAGCACCCGCCGCCCGACTCCGGGAGGATGGCCGGGTAGCCCACCACGTAGATGCGGGCGTGGGGCGCCCGGGAGCGGACGCCCTGGATCACCGCGGCCACCTTGGGGGCGGTGGCGGTGATCCGGTTGGAGATCTCGTCGACGCCGTTCCGCACGTAGTCGGGCTGGCAGACCGCATTGCTGATGGGCAACAAGGCGATGCAGTCGGTGACGATGCTCGAGAAGCCGATGTCGTTGCCCCCGATGCCCAGCGTCACGATGTCGGTGTCGGCGCTCAGCGCGTTGAACTGCGGCGGGTTGGGCCCGGGGGTGACACCCTGGCTGTTGGCCATGTCCGTGGTCTCGGCCCCGCTGCAGCTCACGTCGGTGAGCGAGAGGCCCAGGGCCTGCGCGACCAGCCGGGGGTAGTTGCGGTCCGAGCGCAGGCAGCCCGTGGGCTGACCGCTCTGGTCGGGGATCAGCGGCCCCGCGACGTACGAGTCACCGAGGGCCACGTAGTCGTCGTTGTCGGCTGCGGCCGCCGGGACCGGCGCGGCGGCCGTGGTGGTCACCGCGGCGAGGAAGCCGGCGACGAGCGCGACGACGGTCAGCGTCGCGGCGCCGCGACGGCGCGTCCCACCCCTGGTGTCCCCCACCGGCACTTCCCCATCATGGCCGCTGCGCCGTCGGCGTGTCAGCTGTCGACGAGCGACGGGGCCCGGCCGGCGACGGCCCGCTCGACGTCGGCCGGCGCGCCCGCGACGAGCACGTACTCGACGTTGCGCAGGTGCGAGACCTCGCCGACCCGCTCGCCGGCCGGGTTGTGGATGCCGATCTGGGCGCCCACGTAGCGCTTCGAGTCGAAGGCCAGCACCTCCACGCTGCCGCGGGGCGCGCAGGCGTCGACGAGCTCGTCGAGCGCCAGCCACGACTCGTCGTTGTACGACAGCACCAGCAGGCGGGCGTCCACCGCGGCGATCACCGACCGCAGGGCGTCGGGCATGGCCCGCTTCGCGTTGAACACGCTCTTGGTGGCGGGGTCGCGGGCGTCGACCCGCTTGCAGGCGACGCCGTAGTGCTCGGGCGCATCCCAGGCCACGAGCGTCTCCCAGACGTGGTAGTTCGTGAAGTACCGGTGCTGGTTGTAGGGCGGGTCGAGGTAGGCGAAGTCGACCGGGCCGAGGGTCGGCGCCACCTCGACGGCGTCGGCCCGCAGGGCGCGGCCGCCGCCGGCCAGCAGCTTGGGGCGGCGCAGCTCGAGCGGGTTGAAGGAGCGCTTGGCCCACTGCTTCACGTAGGCCATCTGCACGCCAGTCGTGGAGTCGACCCGGTCGGCGGCCTCGATGAGGCTGGTGAGCAGCACCGGCTCGAGCGGGTGACCAGGGAACTCGGCGGCGATGGCGTCGCGGACGGCGTCGACCCGCTCGCCGTTGAAGGGCTGGAAGAAGCGGGACTGCACGCAGAACGTCTCGGTGAAGTACCCGGGGCGGCCGGGCAGGGCGGCGAGGTGGGCGAGGGCGGCGTCGAGCTCGGCCTCGTCGACGTCGCCGGCGTCGAGCTCGACGTAACAGCGGGCGAACACCTCGCTGTAGCGGGCGGTGTCGACGGCGGTGACGAACCCGCCCCGCCGCTTCAGCTCCTGCGCTACCCGGGTGGTGCCCGTGAACAGGTCCAGGGCCGTGCGCGCCCCCGACGCGGCGAACAGCTCGCCGAGCACCGGCACCAGCCGGCGCTTCGACCCCAGGTACTTGATCATCCCGCCGACGAGTGTGACCCACCTGCTTCCCCGACCGGAGGCATCCGCATCCGCGGCGCCCCGCCTCACTCGCCGCTTCTGCACAATCAGCACCTCAGAGAACCCCCGATTTCGCCGATATGAACCCATGCGCCTGCGCCGCCACCTCGTCGCGCTGGTGGCCGCCGCGGCCGCCATCGCCGCGGCCCTGGCGGTGAGCCAGCCCACCCCCGTCGCCGCCGCGACCGGCGGGTCGATCACCGTCATCCTCGACACCGCGCCGGCCGACGGCACCGATGTCGGCTTCACCGGCTGCCAGGGCACCGGCTGCGCGCCGTTCACCCTCGACGACGACGCCGACGGAGCGCTCCCCGACCGCATCAGCGCCAGCGGCCTCGCCCCCGCCACCTACACGATCACCCAGGACGCCGTCCCTGGCTGGACGCTCACGTCGATCTCCTGCACCAGCGGTGTGTCCACCAGCGTCGCCGAACGCCGCGCCACGATCGCACTGGCCGCCGGCGCCGACATCGCCTGCACGTTCAAGAACCAGGCGCCGTCGATCACGATCGTCCAGGACACCAGCCCCGACGACACTCGCGACTTCAGCTACACCGGTTGCCTCGGCTCTGGCTGCGGCACTTTCGCCCTCGACGACGACGCCGATCCCTCGGTCCCGACCAGGGTGACCAGCGGGGCTCTGACCCCCGGCACCTACACCATCACCCAGAGCCCCGGCGTGCCTTGGTCGCTCTCGGGAATCACCTGCAGCACCACGACGGGGATCACCAGGGACGTGCCCAATCGGCGCGTGACCATTGTCCTCAGCCAGCCCACCGACCACCCGGTGTGCACCTTCACCGACACCACCCAGTCGATCACCCTCGTCGACGACGACCTCACCGACTCCGGCCAGGACCAGGCCTACACGGGCTGCGGGAACGGCGGCTGCTCGTCGTTCACCCTGGACGACGACGCCGATCCCGCCCTACCGCGCCAGGTCGCCACCGGGCCGATCCCGACTGGGACGTACACCCTCACCCAGGAGGCGCTGCCGGGCTGGGAGCTCACGGGCCTCACCTGCACGGGGGAAGCCACCGACCTCCTCGCGCGGACCGGCACCATCACCCTCACCGCCGGCGAGCACCGCATCTGCACCTTCACGAACCGCCCCGTCCCCAACTCTTTGAACGGTGTCGCCGAGATCGCGAGCGGTGCGTTCGCGACGTGTGCCCGACTCTTCAACGGCGAGGCCCGATGCTGGGGAAGGTTCACGGCCCCAGGTTCCTCTAGCAGGCCGACCACGCGGCCCGTCACCGTCCCGGCGGTCGAGGGCGCCGACCCACTGTCGGGTGTCACTGACATAACCGGCAGCTACTCACACAATTGCGCAGCGCTCGCGGATGGAACCGCCGCGTGCTGGGGCGCTTCGGAAAGCGGGCTCGGAGACGGGATCTTCCATGAGGAGTCCGTGCTCCGACCTGTGCGGGTACTGACGCCCGACGGGTCGGGGCCCCTCACCGGAGTGCGGCAGGTCAGCGCCGGGCCGCTACGAGCCTGTGCGCTGCTCGACAGCGGGCAGGCTCGTTGCTGGGGTCGAAATGAGTACGGCACGCTCGGCGATGGCACGACGGCCGAGACCACCCTCCCCGTCGTGGTGCTGGACGAAACGGGTGAGGCGCCGCTCGAGGGCATCACCCAGATCGAGGTCGGCCTCGGTCAGACCTGTGCGCTGCTGGTGTCCACCGAGGTTCGGTGCTGGGGCCAGCGTGCTTATGGTGCCCTCGGCGACGGCGAACCCGTCGAGGCGAACGCCCCACCCGCGCTCCACCCGGTCACCGTGAGAGATCAGGGCGGCGTCGAGCCACTGACGGGGGTCGTCGCGCTGTCGAGCGGTTCGGGGACGTGCGCGCTTCTGGCTACCGGACGAGCGATGTGTTGGGGGCCGGGCCCGGCACCGGTGCTCGAACCGGGTGCACCGTGGAACCAGTCGGTGCCCCATCCCGTGTTGGACGAGACCGGCGTGGCCCCGGCCACCGATATCGCATCGATCGCAGCCGGGGTGAACAGCGTCTGCGTCGTCCGATCTGCGGGCACCGCCTGGTGCTGGGGACACAACGACCTCGGCGAGTTGGGCCACGGGACACAGAACAACTTCGAGCCGCTTGCGCAGCCGGTCGTCCAACGGTCGACGGCTGCACCCCTCGACGGTGTGTCGGGGATCTCCGTCGGCTGGAACACCGCCTGCGCCTCCCTCGACTCGGGCGAGGCGAGATGCTGGGGCCAGAACGACGGCAACATCGGCGATGGGACGACGTTCACCAGGTTCTGGGCGGAGCGGGTGATCGCGCCGTGAACCCCCGCCACTTCGCCATCGCGGACCCGCGCCGCCGGCGAGAAAACCCGGGATTCCCAGCGAAATCCAAGGTCCGCCGGGCAAGCTGTCGGCCATGTCGTTCTCCGAGACCCTCCGCAAGCCCAAGTTCTGGCTGATCGCCGTGCCCGTGGTGATCCTGCTGGCCGTCACCGTCGGACCGTTCGTCTACATCAACTTCATCAAGGAGGACGCGCCGGACCCGCTCACCTTCGACGACATCGGCACCACCACCTCGACCGTCGCCGGCACCACCGACACCACGGCGGCGGGCGGCGGCGCCACCAGCGAAGGCATCGAGGGGACCTGGGAGGTCGCCGCGGGCTCGACCGCCGGCTACCGGGCCACCGAGGTGCTCTTCGGGCAGTCCACCGAGGGCGCCGGCCGCACCGAGGACGTCACCGGCACGCTCGTGATCGAGGGCACGAGCGCCACCGAGGCCAGCTTCGAGGTCGACCTCACCACCCTCGAGAGCGACGAGTCCCAGCGCGACGGCCAGGTGCAGAACCGCATCCTCGAGACCGCGCAGTTCCCCACCGCCACCTTCGAGCTCACGGCGCCCATCGACTTCGGCGAGGAGCCGGGCGACCTCGAGGAGATCACCGCCGAGGCCACCGGCGACCTGACCGTCCACGGGGTCACCCAGTCGGTCACCTTCGACCTCACCGCGCGCCGCAACGGTGACGCCATCGAGGTCACCGGCTCGATCCCCATCACCTGGGCCGACTACGACATCAGCGACCCGAGCGGCGGCCCCGCGCAGGTCGAGGACAGCGGTGAGATGGAGTTCGCCCTCAGCTTCTCGAAGTCCGCGTAGGCGCCGGGACACGGGCCACCTCCTTCGCTAGCCTCGCGGGGCGACGAGGGAGGTGGGTCCGTGCCCCGCAAGTCCATGATTCGTACGGCGGCGCTTGCCGTCACCGCCCTGGTGGTTGGACTGATCACCGCCCACTCGCCGAGCGCGCAGGCGGCGACGGGCTCGATCTCGCTGTTCACGGCGTCGAGCCTCTTCCCGACGGGCGGCATCGTCGAGGGGCCGGACGGGAACGTCTACTTCGCGAATCCGTGGGGGTCGGGCGCCACGAACGGGATCGGCGAGGTGACGCCGGGAGGCGCCATCACGTTCCACACCGCAGCCGGCATCGACGGACCGGCCGACCTCACCGTGGGGGGTGATGGCAACATCTGGTTCACCGACCCCACCGGCCCGAGCCCCGGCGCCGGCACCGGTCAGATCGGGCGGTTCAACCCGACCACCAATGTGTTCACCTTCTTCTCCTCCGGCAGCGTGATCTTCCCGTTCAAGATCGCCACGGCTCCCGACGGAAGCGTCTGGTTCACCGGCGGCGGCAGCGTGGCCCAACGGATGCACACCGGCGGGACCGGCACGGCCGGGGTGCTGAGCGTGCAGACCAACACGGGCGGAACGACGGGCGACATCGCTCGTGGCCCCGACGGCAACATCTGGATCACCAAGTCGCAGAACGCGAACGTCGGCGGCGTGACCGCGCACTCGCTGCTCCGCGTGAACCCGACCACCGGAAGCACCACCGCCTTCGGACTCCCCCAGGATCTCGGCCCACGCCAGCTGACCATCGGCCCCGACAACAACCTGTGGTTCACCCACACGGGGCTCGCGCAGCCCGGCGTCATGCGCTACGTGATCGGCACCAACACCTTCACGAATTTCCCCATCCCCGCCGGCAGCAATCCCAAGGGCATCACCGCCGGCGACGACGGCAACCTCTGGTTCATCCGCGGCAACACGAACACCATCGCCAGGATCAGCCCCGCCGGCACCGGCTACGCCACGTTCACGGCGCCGAACCTGTCGTTCGGCCCCAGCCCCCAGGAGATCGCGCCGGGCCCCGGCAACACGCTGTGGGCCGGCGGCGGGGGGTCGACCCGGCGGATCGCCCGGGTCGAGGTCAACCCGCCGTCGTGCGACGGCCTCCCCATCACGGTGGATCTCAACCAGGGGGACTCGCCCACCAACGGCGACGACGTGATCCTCGGCACGCCCGGGCCCGACACCATCAACGCGCTGGGCGGCAACGACCGGATCTGCGGCGGGGACCGCGGCGACACCATCAACGGTGGCGAGGGCAACGACCGCATGTTCGGGTTCAAAGGCTCCGACACGCTGAACGGAGGACCCGGGAACGACCGCACCGTGGGCGGGGCGGGCAACGACACCTGCCGGGGCAACGGCGGCACGGACACGCACCAGACGTGCGAGTCCCGCACCGGCTTCCCCTGAGCCCCCGCACCGTCCCCCGCGTCACGGCCTTCGGCGTCGCGCTCCTCGGCGCGGCGCTGATGCTGGGCGCCTGCGCCTCGGGTGAGGACGCGGGTGAGCGGGCCGAGGCCGAGCCCACCGAGGCGCCGACTCCCTCGACGGCGGCGCCCACGACGACGATCGCGCCGGCCACGACCTCGACGACGGTCGACCCGTTCGCCCCGCCGGCGTGGCTGGGGACCCGGGTGCTGCCCACGGACGCCGACGGGTTCGGGCAGGTCCAGCCCACGCCCGCCGAGCTCGACCCCCGCGCCATCCAGATGCCCGACGTGTTGCCGCCCCCGGCCGGCGACGGCTTCGAATCCACCGTCGAGCCCGTCCCCGCCGACGTGGTGGAGCGCTCGACCTGGTCGGCGGCCTGCCCGGTTGGCCTCGACCAGCTGCGCTACGTCACCGTCACCTACTGGGGCTTCGACGGCGAGCACCACCGCGGTGAGCTGCTGGTGCACGCCGACGCCGCCGACGCCATCGTCGAGGTCTTCCGGGCCGTCGACGCCGCCCGCTATCCGATCGAGGAGATGCGGGTGGTCGCCGCCCCCGAGCTCGACCTCCCGCCCACCGGTGACGGCAACAACACCACCGCCTTCGTGTGTCGCCCCGTGCGCGGCTCGACCAGCTGGTCCGAGCACGCATACGGCCTCGCCGTGGACGTCAACCCCTTCCTCAACCCCTATGTGAAGGGCGATCTCCTCCTCCCCGAGCTGGCCTCGGCCTACACCGACCGGTCCCGCACCGAGCCCGGCGTCCTGCACGACGGCGACGCCGTGGTCGAGGCCTTCGCCGCCATCGGATGGGAGTGGGGCGGCGACTGGTCGAGCCTGAAGGACTTCCAGCACTTCAGCGCCAACGGGCGCTGAGCCCACCGCTACGGTCTCGGCGTGACCGCGCTGACCGTCGAGGTCGATCCCGGCGAGGTGGGCATGGACGCCGCCCGTCTCGGCCGCATCGACGCCCACTTCCGCCGCTACGTCGACGAGGGGAGGCTGCCGGGCTGGCAGCTCGCGCTCACCCGGGGCGGCAAGGTCGTCCACCTGGCCCGCCACGGGCACCGCGACGTCGAGGCCGGCCTCCCCGTCGAGGACGACACGGTGTTCCGCATCTACTCGATGACCAAGCCGGTCACCTCCGTGGCCACGATGCTCCTCTACGAGGAGGGCCTCTTCGAGCTGAAGGACCCGGTCAGCCGCTGGATCCCGTCGTTCGCCGACGTCCGCGTCTTCACCGGCGGCACCGCCGAGAACCCCGCCACCGCCCCCGCCGCCGAGCCGGTGCGCATCTGGCACCTGCTCACCCACACCGCCGGGCTCACCTACGGGTTCCACCACGTCCACGCCACCGACGAGATCTACCGCAACGCCGGCTTCGACTTCGGGCCCCCGCGCGGGTACGACCTCGAGGGCTGCGTCGACCTCTGGGCGGGCCTGCCCCTCGTCAACGAGCCAGGCGCCCGCTTCAACTACTCGCACGCCACGGACGTGCTGGGCCGCCTGGTCGAGGTGCTGGCGGGCGTGCCCTTGGACCAGTTCCTGCGGGAGCGCGTCTTCGAGCCCCTCGGCATGCACGACACCGCGTTCTGGGCCGACGGCGACCTGACCGACCGGCTCGGCGCCCTCTACGTGCCCAACCCGAAGGACGGCACCATCTTCCGGTACGACCCGATCGGCGAGGCCGCCAAGCGCGCCCCGTCGTACCTCTCGGGCGGCGGTGGCCTCGTCTCGACGACCCACGACTACCTGCGCTTCTGCGAGATGCTGCGCCGCGGCGGCGAGCTCGACGGCGCCCGCCTGCTCGGGCCCCGTACCCTCGCCTACATGACCACCAACCACCTGCCCGGGGGCGTCGACCTCGAGCACTTCGGCCAGTCGACCTTCGCGGAGACGGCCTACGACGGCGTCGGCTTCGGCCTCGGCTTCGCCGTGGTCATCGACCCGGCCGCGGCCAAGACCCCCTCCTCGGTCGGCGAGTTCTCGTGGGGTGGCGCCGCCAGCACCGGCTTCTGGGTCGACCCGGTCGAGGACATCACCGCGGTGTTCATGACCCAGCTCCTCCCGTCAAGCACCTACAACCTCCGCGCCCAGTTCAAGCAGCTCGTGAAGCAGGCGTTGATCGACTGACCGACCCGGTCGGGATGGGCGGATAGCGTCCGGCTCCATGACGAGCTTCCTCGAGGTGTCCGAGCCGCGCCCGCACGTGCGCCAGCTCACCCTGAACCGGCCCGATCGGATGAACGCCATGTCGTTCGACACCGTCACGCCGCTGCGCGACGCCCTCCGTGAGGCGGGCGAGGACCACGACACCTGGGTCGTGATCCTCACGGGCGCCGGCGCCGGCTTCTGCTCGGGCCTCGACCTCGAGGACGCCGGCATCCCGCCGGGGACCGACGGCCTCCCGCTGTCTCGTCTGGCCATCCGGGCCATGGAGCACTTCAGCGACCTGATCCCGATCATGCGGGCCCTGCCCCAGCCGGTCATCGCCGCGGTCAACGGCCCGGCCATCGGCGGCGGCATGTGCCTGTCGCTGGGCGCCGACATCCGCCTCGCCGCCGAATCCGCCTACTGGCGCGCGGCGGGCATCAACAACGGCCTCGGAGCGGTCGAGCTCGGCCTGAGCTACACCCTCACCCGCGCCATCGGGTCCGCCAGGGCCTTCGAGATCTGCCTGTCGGGTCGCGACGTCCACGCCGAGGAGGCCGAGCGCATCGGGCTGGTCGCGCGCACGGTGCCCGACGACGAGCTGCTCGACGTGACCTACGAGCTGGCCGAGCGCATCTGCGGCTTCTCGACCCACGGCGTGGCCATGACCAAGAAGGTTCTGTGGTCGGCGCTCGAGGTCGGCAGCCTGGAGGCGGCCATCGACATGGAGAACCGCAACCAACTCCTCGTGCGCCTCACCACCCAGAACCTCGACGAGTACATCCGCAGCCGCAAGGAAGGCCGCGACCCGGTCTACAACGACTGAGAGGCGAGCCTCAGGCGGTGACGGCCTGCTCGATGCGCTCGAGGGTCTTGGCGATGTTCTTGCCCGTCTCCTTGGAGGCGAACAGCTTCACGACCGGCTTGGTGAAGGCCGACTCCTGGCTGATGTCCCAGCTCTCGCGCACGAGGGTGCCCCCGTCGGTGGGCTCGAGCTCGTAGCGCCAGATGCGACCGCCGACGTGGCCGCCGATCTTGCCCGGACCCCGGGTCTGCCAGGCGATGCGGCGGTTCGGTTCGAACTCGATGACCGTGGAGACCATCGAGTACGGCACCCCCATCTTCATGGACATGCCGAAAGTGGAGCCCAGGGTGAGGGGCTCGGGCTCGCCCTTGGCCTCGACCACGGTGCCCGACCCGTCGATGTCCTTGTGGCGGGTGGCATCGGCGAGGAGGGCGAAGATGGCCTCGGCGGGGGCGGCGATCTCCCGCTCGACGGAGATCACATCGGGGTTCGGGGCGGCGTCGGTCACGACGACACGCTAGCGGTCGACCGGTCGGGGCCGACGAGGCCACGCAGGGCCAGCAGCGCCACGCAGTAGACGCCCAGGGCCACGAAGAGCACGGTCTGGAAGCCGAAGGTCATGGCCAACATGGTGGTGAGCACCGAGCCGACCACCGAGGCGAAGCCGTTGACGGCCCAGCCCCAGGCCACGTACTCGGAGGGGTGGTCCGTCTTGGCGGCCACGGCGCCGAGGCCGAGGGGCATGAAGGCGCCGAGACAGATGCCCAGCGGGGCCAGCACGAGGAAGGCAACGGCGATGCGCACGAACAGCGGCGCGGTCAGCAGGGCGTCGGTGAGCGGCTGGAGGCCGAAGGCGTAGAAGAGCGTCAGGGCGATGATGGCGCCGAGGAGCACGGGGATGGCCCGGTGGGGCCGGTCCTTGAACCGCCCACTGAGGAGGGCCCCGACGCCGGTGAAGAGCAGGATCGAGGCCAGCGTCACCGTCAGCGAGTAGGTGGGGTACCCGAGGAAGAGGGTCAGCTTCTGGATGAGCGTGATCTCGAAGAACAGGAAGCCGAAGCCGAGACAGGCGAAGTAGACCGCCGAGCGGCCCTTCTGGGGCAGCGCCACGAAGATGTCTCGGATGGCCACGAACGGCAGCAGGAGGAACACGGCGGCGAAGCCGGTGGCCACGAGGAGCAACAGGATGAGCACCCGCTCGCCGATGGCCACCTCGAGGTCGTCGGCCACGACGGACCGGCCGAAGTCGCCCGCCACCTCGCCGAAGGTGGTGAAGTGCCAGAAGAAGGGGCCGTCGTCGGTGATGGCGTGCACCTCGAAGGGGTACTCCTCGAAGAACGCGTCGAGCTCTTCGTCCGAGGCCGTGACGAGGTCGCTGACGGGCTCGCCCTCGACGGGCTGGCCCGGGGCGTAGCGCAGGGTCGAGCCCTCGATGGGCTCGAGGCCGGTGGTGAAGGCCTCGATCTGCTCCTCGGTGAAGGGCTCCTCCTTCACGAGGATGGTGGAGAGCTGGGTGCCGAAGCCGACCGCCGGGGTGGTGGCCACCAGGATGTGCTCGGAGGGGTCCTCGATGCCGCGGTCGGCCAGGGCCTGGCGGGCCGTCGCCACGTAGCGGGTGGTGCGGTTGGGCTTGTTCTCGTAGTCGAACTCGCCGAACTGCGCGGCGAGGATGCCGTCGCCGCCCAGGTGGTCGAGGCTGTCCTCGATGGCCTCCTGCGTGTACAGGTAGCTCTCGGAGAGCACGAAGGCCCCCGAGCTCGCGGCGTTGGTGGCGGCGTAGCTGTCGGGCGCCGGGAACCACACGATGTCGAAGGTGTCGTCGCTACGGGCCAGGAACGAGCGGCCGTCGCCGTTGACGTAGTTGACCCGGGGATCGTCGGCGATGTTGCCGGCGTAGTCGGCGAAGCGGTTGGCCACGAGGTCGTAGGTGACCGGGTTCAGCTCGATGGCGTCGATGTGGCCGGTGTCGTAGTACAGCGAGGCCAGGATCTCGTTGCCGCCGGCGGCGCCGATGATCATCACGTCGTCGGGGGACTCGCCGGCCACGGCGAACGGCAGCGACCGCGGATCGGAGTCGAACCGGGTGAGCCCGGTCGGGTCACCGTCGTAGCGGTAGATGGCCGAGCCCGGCAGGCCGTCGTGGTAGAGCAGCTTGGTCTCGTCGGTCACCTGGACGGCGTCGACCCGGAACACCGGGCTCCAGGCCGAGTAGACGTTCTCCTTGCCGGAGACGTCCTCCTTCACGCCGTCGAGGGCCAGGGTGGGCAGCAGGCTGGGCGCCACCACGCCGGCGCCGAGCACGAGGGCGAGCACGGCGCCGCCCCCGAGCGCAGCCTTCGAGGACCTCCACGCCAGGCGAAGCCCCACGACCGCCAGCAGCACGCCGGCGAGGCACACCACCGAGGGCGGGCCGATGGTGCTGATGAGGAACACCACGACCAGGCAGGCGAGGCCGGCGCCGACGAGGTCGGCGAAGTAGAGGCGGCCGATCCGCTCGCTGCGCCGGCCGAACAGGGTGGCGATCATGATGCCGATGGCCACGAAGGAGGCGAAGAGGCAGAACGAGATGAGCACGAGAGCGCCCAGGTTCTGGATCGACGCCCGGGTGCCGTAGTCCCAGATCTTCAGCGTGTCGATGGGGGTGCGGGCCAGCACCACGTAGCCGGCACCGACGCTGAGCGCAGCGGCCAGCGAGCCCCACATGATGATGGGCCGCGTGGCCGAGTGGCGCAGGCGCTTCGAGATGGTGACGAAGACGCTGCCCGAGCCGATGCCGAGCAGGGCCAGGCCGATGACCAGGTACACCCAGTAGTAGAAGAGCTTGTACGAGATGATCCGGGTGTACGAGATCTCGATGAGCAGCCCGGCCATCGAGATCACGAAGATCTCGAAGTAGTACGTGCGCTTGTCCCCCGCGTCCCGGACGGCGTAGTCGTCGGGGTCGGCGTCGATGTGGACCGGCGCGGGTTCGGGGGTTTCAGTGGTGGAAGACAACCGGGCGAGCCTAGGAGGGCGCATGGGGGGCTTCCAGTCGGCCCGACCGGCCGGGCAGCCGGGCCCTCGACCAGCGGCCCGGGGCGTGAAGGGGCGGCCGGAGCCCGTGGGTAGGGTGCAACCCGCCGCCCACACCCCGTCGGAGGACCCTCCCGTGCGCACCCCCAGCTGGAAGCCCGTCGCCGCCATCGCCCTGGTGGGCGCACTCGCCCTCGCCGGTTGCTCGTCGTCCGGCGAGTCCGCCGACGCCACCACCACGACGGCGCCCAGCACCTGCGACGCGGTGCAGGGCCTCGCCGACTCGGTCGCCACCCTCATCAGCACCGACACCCTGAGCGGCGGCGAGGACGCCATCGACGCCGCCCTCTCCGACGTCGAGTCGGCGGCGCAGGAGCTCGGCGACGTGGCCGGTGAGGCATTGAGCAGCGACGTCGACGCCGTGACGCAGGCACTCGACGCCCTCGAGTCCTCGGTCAGCGACCTCGGCAGCGGTGCCGGCGTGAGCGACACCGTCTCGGCGCTGGGCGCGGACATCACCGACCTGGTGCAGGCCGTCGATGGCCTCGTGAGCAGCGCCAGCAGCGAGCTCTCGGACTGCCAGATCAGCGCTCCCACCACCGTCGCCGGCTGAGCCGGGCCCGGCGGGTCATGCTGGGGGCATGATCCGGATCGACGATGACGCACGGGTGCGGACCCTCACCCTCGACCGCCCCGACAAGCTGAACGCCTTCAACGACGCGCTCTACAACGCCACCGCAACAGCACTCGCCGACGCCGCGGCCGACCCCGCGGTGGCCGTCGTGGTCATCACCGGGACCGGGCGGGCCTTCTCCACCGGGACCGACATCACCGAGATGTCCTCGCTCGCGTCGGGCGAGGACTCGGGCGAGGGCCACGGCTTCCCGGGCCTCGTCGACCAGCTCGTGGCGTTCCCCAAGCCCCTGGTGTGCGCGGTCAACGGCCTGGCGCTGGGCATCGGCGCCACCATCCTCGGCTACGCCGACCTCGTGTTCATGTCCACCGAGGCCCGGGTGCGCTGCCCGTTCACCGATCTCGCGGTGGCGCCGGAGGCGGCCAGCAGCTTCACCTTCCCGCTCCTGCTGGGCCGCCAGGACGCCTCCTGGATGCTGATGAGCTCGGAGTGGTTCAGCGCCGAGGAGTGCCTCGCCATGGGCCTGGCCTGGAAGGTCTGCGCGCCCGACGACCTGATGGACGAGACCCTCGCCCGGGCCAAGGTGCTCGCCGCGAAGCCCATCGCCTCGCTCATCGAGACCAAGCGCACCATCACCGCGGGCCTGAGCGACGGCCTCGTCGCCGCCCGCGCCCGCGAGGACCAGGCCTTCATCCGCCTGCTCGGCCAGCCCGCCAACATCGAGGCCTTCACGGCCATGGCCGAGCGGCGCCCAGCCGACTTCGCCACCGTCGACGCCGCCCACCCCGTCGACACCGCCCGCCACGCCTCGGACATCGCCCCCTGACCCCCGAGCCCCGCCCCCTGACCCCCGAGCCCCGCTTCTGGCCGCGAGATCTCTTCCGTGACAACAGATGGTCGCGGCCAGAACGAGCTTCGTCGGAAGACAACGAGCGGTCGAGGCGTTTGTACCGCTGATGAACCGACTCGGTGTGCCTCTGTCCGTGCTCGACCTCGCCCCCGTCGGGGAGGGCACGACGCCGGCGGACGCCCTCAACGCCGCCGCCGGCTTCGCTCGGGCCGTCGAGGCCCTCGGCTACCAGCGCTACTGGGTGGCCGAGCACCACGGCATGCCGGGCATCGCCAGTTCGGCGCCGGCGGTGCTGTTGGCCCACGTGGCCAGCGCCACCTCCACCATCCGCCTGGGCTCCGGCGGGGTGATGCTGCCCAACCACGCCCCGCTCGTGGTGGCCGAGCAGTTCGGCATGCTCGAGGCGCTGCACCCGGGTCGCATCGACCTCGGCCTCGGGCGCGCCCCGGGCACGGACCAGGTGACCGCCCACGCCATCCGCCGCCAGCGCCTCGACGGGCCCGACGAGTTCCCCTCCCAGCTGGCCGAGCTGGTCGGCTACTTCGACGGCACCATCCCGGCCGACCACCCGTTCTCGAAGATCGAAGCGACGCCCGCACGTGGCTACCGGCCCGCCATCTGGCTCCTGGGCTCGAGCGACTTCAGCGCGACGCTGGCGGGGCGCCTCGGCCTGCCCTTCTCCTTCGCCTACCACTTCGCCCCCGCAGGCCTCGAGAGCGCGCTCCACGCCTACCGCTCGGCCTTCGACCCTTCCGACGACTGCCCCGAGCCCTACGTCGTGCTGGGGGTCTCGACGGTGTGTGCCGAGACCACCGAGCAGGCCCGTTGGCTGGCGGCGCCCGGCGGGCTGGCGTTCCTCCGCCTCCGCCAGGGGCGACCGGGCCGCTACCCCCGACCCGAGGATGCCGCCGCGTACCAGTACACGCCGAACGAGAGCGAGGCCATCAAGGCCTGGACCTCGTCGCACGTCGTGGGCACCCCCGAGGTGGTCGTCGAGGGACTGGCCGAGCTCGTCCGCCGCACCGGGGTCCAGGAGCTGATGATCTCCACCATGCTCGCCTCCCCCGAGGATCGCGAGCGCTCCGTCACCCTGCTGGCCGAAGCGGCCGGGCTGGCCGCCGCAGGCCGATCGACCGTCGACGCACCGGCCGGGGCGGCCGCCGGAGCCGGGCCGGGCTGAGCCCGTGCTCGCCACCGCGCGCCTCGAGCACTTCGCGGTGGTGACCTTCGACGCCGACCCGACCGTCCTCGCCGCCCTCCTGCCCCCGGGGGTGGTCGTCGACCTGCCCCTCGTGAGCGCCGTGGCCTACCGCTACGTGGGCTTGGGCCTCGACGGGATCCCGCACCCCCGCCTGTCCGGCGACCAAGTGCACCTCCGGGCCTACGTCCGCGTCGGCGAGACGCGGGGCGTCTGGTTCCTGCGCACGGTCCAGGACAGCGCCTTCGCCACGCTCCCCCGCCGGGTCTGGGGGATGCCCTGGGAGCGCGGCACGGTGGCCATCGACGAGGACGCCGCCGGCCAGGTGCGGGTCGCCGCGGAGGGCATCGACCTCGCCGTGGTCGCCTGCCCCGAGGGCGCCCCGCCGCCGGCGCCCGAAGTGGCCTCGGCCACCGTCGGATGGTTCCTGGGGCGGCGAGGGGTCCGGCGCTTCTCGGTGGCGTTCGCCGACGACGCCGTGGTCCCGGGGCGGGCCGGGTGCGCCGGCGTGGCGACCTTCGAGGCGCTCGGCCTCGTGACCGCCGGCCAGCGGCCGCAGTCCGCGTTCCGCCACCCCGACACCGACATCACCATCCACCTCCCGCCGGCGCCCATCTGAGGCGCCGCTGGTCAGCCGGTGAAGGGGTCGAGGCCCATCTGGTCGCGGACGGTGACCACGGGCGGGTTGGTCAGCGTGCGGCGCTGCCAGTTGGCGCCGTCGACCACCAGGGTGTGGCCGCTGATGAAGCGGGCGTAGGGCGAGGCCAGGAACGTGGCCGCCCACCCGAGCTCCTGGCGCTGGCCCACCCGCAGCGCCGGCTGGCACACGTCCTTGTCGTGGGTACGGTCGAGGCTGCCGGTGATGTCGGCGGTCATGTCCTCGTGGGGGAACAGACCGGGCACGAGCGCGTTCACCTGGATGCCGTAGGGGCCCCACTCGACCGCCAGCGTCTCGGTGAGGTTGACCACGCCCGCCTTGGCCGCGGCGGAGTGGGCGAAGCCGGGCCCGCCCGTCCATGCGTAGGACGCGGCGATGTTGACGATCGACCCCGGCGTGCCGGCGGCGAGGTGGCGCCGGCCGAACTCGCGGGCACACAGGAAGGTGCCGTTGAGGGTGATGTCCACCACGGTGCGCCAGGCGTTGGGCGACATGTCCTCGGCCGGGACCGGGAAGTTGGCGGCGGCGTTGTTGATGAGCACCTGGGGCATGCCGAAGGCCTCGGTGGCGGCGTCGAAGGCCGCCGCCACCGCGTCGGCGTCGCGGATGTCGCAGGCGGTGGTGACGACCGGGGCGCCGATGGCCTCGATGGCCTCGACCGCGGCGTCGAGGTGCTCGGGCTTGCGACTCGCCACCACGATCGAGGCGCCCAGTCGGGCGAACTCGCCGGCGATGGCCTTGCCCAGGCCGGTGCCGCCGCCGGTGACGAAGACGCACACCCCGTCGAAGGTGCCCGGCACCAGCGCGGTGGCGCCCACCGCCGGCGGCGCCGGCAATCCCGCTTGCCTCGCGCCTCCTTCGTCGGCGCCCCTTCGGGATCCGGCGCCCGACTCCCCCGCTGCTCCGCTCCGCTCCGCAACGTCACCCATCTTCGAGCCTCCTCAGCTTCCCTGGTAGCGGGGCTCGCGGCCCTCGGCGTGGGCGGCACGGAACTCGGCGAAGTCGTCGCTGCGGTTGATCATGGTCTGGTAGACGGCCTCGTCGGCCATCGACGACTTCACCTCGGGCACGGTCAGGTGGCGCAGCACGTCGCGGGCGAGGCGCACGGTGAGCAGCGGCGCCTTGGCCACCTGGTGGGCGGCCTCGAGGCACACCTCGTCGAGGCCCTCAGCGGGCACCACCCGGCTGACGACGCCGTGCGAGAGCGCCTCCTCGGCGTCCATCACCCGACCCGTGAGGACGAGGTCGCTCACCACGCCGGGCCCGCACATCTGGTGCAGCACCGCCATGCCTCCGGTGTCGGGGATGACGCCGTGGGTCAGCTCGGGGAGCCGGAAGCGGGTGCCCTCGGCGGCGAAGCGCAGGTCGCAGAGCAGCGCCCGCTGGAATGAGCCGCCCATGACCCAGCCCTTGCAGGCGACGATGACCGGCGCGTCGAGCTCCCACAGCTGCTGGATGCCGCGGTGACCGCGACGCATCAGCTCGGTGTGGGGCATGTCCACCTTGAGGTTGCCGATCGAGCCGACGTCGCGGCCCGACGAGAACGACTTGCCCTCGCCCCGCCAGACGACGGCGCGCACCTCGGGGCCCCGCCCCCGCAGCTCGGCCAGGATCTCGAACAGCGCGAGGTCCATCTCGTCGTCGAACGCGTTGTGCTTGTCCGGGTTGTCGTTGGTGATGACGGCCACCGAGCCGTCGATCTCCAGGTGCACTCGCTCGTTCGCCACGTCGGCGCCCCTCCCTCTGGTCCCGGGCGAACCTACCGCAGCACCGCGCTCACACCGTTCCGGCGCTTTCGTCGCCCTCGTCGCGCTCGAGGCGGAAGACGCGGATGTCGCGGCCGCTGCGCTCCTGGTAGCCGTCGTAGTTCGGCCAGAGGGCGAGCAGCTTGGGCCAGACCTCGGCCTTCTCGTCGGCGTCGAGCAGGGTGGCGGTGACCGGGAAGGTCTCCTTCTCGTAGGTGACCGTGGCCCGGGGCGTCTTGATGAGGTTGCCCGTCCAGGCCGGGTGCTTCTCGCGGCCGAAGTTGCTGCCCACCAGGTAGAGGACGTCGCCGTCGGGGATGGTGGCGAGCGGCACCCGCCGCTCCTCGCCCGAGACGGCGCCCGTGGTGATGAGCATGAGGATGGGCAGCACCTTCTTGTTGCCCGTCAGCACCCACCGGCCACCGCTGACCTTGTACGCGGCCCGGTCGAGGTTGGTGACGATGGGCGGCGCCACCTTGGCGAAGGCCCGCGTCGACGACAGCTTCGACATCGAGCGGGCGAACCAGCCCTGGGGTCCTTGTGGCCCCCCAGGGCCGGTCGCGTCGCTCATGGGTGGTGGGCTCAGCCGCCCAGCACGATGGTCTGGATCTCGGTGAACTCCTCGATGCCCTCGGGGCCGAGCTCGCGGCCGACGCCGGAGGCCTTGAAGCCGCCGAAGGGGCTGTGGAGGTCGATGACCACGCCGGTGTTCACGCCGTAGGTGCCAGTGCGCACACCCTTGGCCACGTTGATGCCGCGCTCGCGGTCGGCGGTCCACACCGAGCCGGACAGGCCGTACTCGGACTCGTTGGCGATACGCACGGCGTCGGCCTCGTCGTCGTAGGCGATGACCGAGACGACCGGGCCGAAGATCTCCTCCCGGGCGATGGTCATGGTGTTGGTGACGTCGGCGAACACGGTGGGCTCGACGAACCAGCCGCCCTCGAGGCCGTCGGGACGACCGCCACCCACGACCACGCGGGCGCCTTCCTTGCGACCGGCCTCGAGGTAGCCCTCGACGCGCTCGCGCTGGCGCTCGGCCACGAGCGGGCCGATCTCGACCTCGGGGTCGGCGGGGTCGCCGATCTTCTGGGCGCCCACGGCGGCGGCCAGCGCGTCGACCACCTCGTCGTAGCGGCTGCGGGGGGCGAGGACGCGGGTCTGGGCCACGCAGGCCTGCCCGTTGTTCATCATCGCAGCCGGCATCAGCTCGGGGATGGCGGCATCGAGGTCGGCGTCGTCGAGGATGACCGCCGCGGACTTGCCGCCCAGCTCGAGGGTGCAGCGCTTGAGCTGCTCGCCGCAGATGGCGCCGACCTTGCGACCGGCGGCGGTGCTGCCGGTGAAGCTCACCTTGTCGACGCCCGGGTGGCGCACGAGGTGCTCGCCCGCCTCACGGCCGGCGGCGACGATGTTCACCACACCCGGCGGGAGGTCGATCGACTCGAGGACCTCGGCCAGCAGGTAGCTGTCCCAGGGGGTCTCGGGGGCGGGCTTGAGGACCATGGTGGAGCCCGACGCCAGCGCCGCGCCCAGCTTCATGGTGGCGATGAACAGCGGGACGTTCCACGGGATGATCCCGGCGGCGACCCCGACGGGCGCCTTGTTCACGAGGACCTGGCCCATCATGCCCTGGCGCTCCTCGACGAAGGGGAACGACTCGGTGGCGTTGGCGAAGCCGTCGAGCACCATGGTGGCGGCGAGCACCTGGCCCATCAGCGAGAAGGTGGCGGGGGCGCCGTTCTCCTTGGTGATGGTCTCGGCGAACTCGCCCATGCGGCCCTGGATGCCCTGGGACAGCGCCCGCAGCATCTCGGCCCGCTCCTTGGCGGAGGTCTTGGGCCACGGCCCGTTGTCGAAGGCCTCACGGGCGGCCGCGACGGCGCGGTCCATGTCGGCCTCGGTGCCCTCGGGGACCGTCGCCACGACCTCCTGGGTCGCCGGGTTGACCACCGTGAAGGTCTTGGTGCTGGCGGGGGCGACCCACTCGCCACCGATGTAGAGAACGTCGCGGGTATCCATGGGTGCTCCTCCGTAGAACAGGTTCCAGTGGACTCTACCGAGGCCTCGGGACGCGTGGCGCACGGCCGCCGCGTCCCAATGGGTCGGGCGGGGCGCCCCGTGGCAAAGTGTCGCAGCCGACGAGACCTCCAGGAGCTGCACGGACCCATGGCCCGCCCCTTCACCTTCGCCGACACCATCGAAGTCGTCGCCGACACCGTCCCCGACAACATGGCGCTCATCACCGACGGCCGCCGCATCACCTACCGGGAGCTCGACGACCGAGCCACGCAGCTGGCCCACGCGCTCCAGGCCCGCGGCGTGGGGGTGGGCGACCACATCGGCCTCTACCTCCACAACGGCACCGAGTACGTCGAGGCCATGCTCGCCGCCTGGAAGATCCGGGCCGTCCCCGTCAACGTCAACTACCGCTACGTCGAGGACGAGCTCGTCTACCTGTTCGACGACGCCGACCTGGTGTCGGTCGTCCACCACCGCGAGTTCGCCCCCACCATCGACGCGGTCACCCACCGGGTCCCCGGGGTCAAGAGCTTCCTCTACGTCGAGGACGGCACCGACGTCGACGTCAGCGGCCTGGACACCCCCGAGCACCCGGTGGCCGAGTACGAGGCCGCCCTCGCCGAGCAGAGCACCGAGCGCGACTTCGCCGAGCGCTCGGGCGACGACCTCTACGTGCTCTACACCGGCGGCACCACCGGCATGCCCAAGGGCGTGATGTGGCGCCAGGAGGACATCTTCTTCGCGGCCATGGACGGCTCGGCCATGGGCATCGTGGACCGGCCCGAGACCCCCGAGGACCTCGCCGAGCGCGTGAAGAACGCCGGCGGCACCCTCACGATGGCCACGGCCGCGCCCCTCATGCACGGCGCCGCCCAGTGGGTCACCTTCATCTGCCTGCACTCGGGCAGTGCGATGGTGCTCCCGTCCACCCGCAAGTTCGACCCGGCCGCCATCTGGCGGGCCGTGTGCGACGAGAAGGTCATGACCATGACCGTCGTGGGCGACGCCATGGCCCGCCCCCTCGTCGAGGAGCTGGTCGCCAACCGCGACGACTACGACCTGTCCAACTTCTTCGCCCTCGGCTCGGGCGGCGCCATCCTGTCCGCCGGCGTCAAGCAGCAGCTCCTCGAGGTGCTGCCCAGCCTGGTCATCAGCGACGCCTTCGGGGCGTCCGAGACGGGCGCCCAGGGCTCCGCCGTCGGCGCCTCGGAAGAGGGCCACCCCCAGTTCGCGGTCACCGAGAACACCAACGTGCTCGACGAGCACCTCGACCCTGTCGTGCCCGGGTCCGGCGTGAAGGGCCTCCTGGCCCGCACCGGCCACATCCCACTCGGCTACTACAAGGCCGAGGCCAAGACCGCCGAGACCTTCAAGCTGGACCGGCACGGCGTGCGCTGGGTGCTGCCCGGCGACTGGGCCACCGTCGAGGAGAACGGCACCATCACGCTGTTCGGCCGCGGCTCGGTGTCCATCAACTCCGGCGGCGAGAAGATCTTCCCCGAGGAGGTCGAGGCCGCCCTGAAGAGCCACCCCGAGGTCTTCGACGCCGTGGTGGTGGGCGTCCCCGACGAGCGCTTCGGCGAGCGGGTCACCGCGGTCGTCGCCCCCCGCCCGGGGACGACGCCGAAGCTGGCCGATCTGGCCGACCACTGCCGCACGAAGGTGGCCGGCTACAAGGTCCCCCGCGAGCTGCACCTCGTCGAGACCATCACCCGGTCCCCCAGCGGCAAGGCCGACTACCGCTGGGCCAAGCAGACCGCCCAGGAGACCCCCATCGCCGACTGATCGTCGGAGGCTGCGGGCTCAGGCGCGCTCGCCCTCGGGGACGAGCACGCAGTGGGTGCCGCGGTAGATCGTGGGCATGCACTTGTTGCAGTGCACGCACAGCGACTCCGCGGACTCGCCGGCCGCCATCTTGTTGACGAGGTCGGGCTCGCGCAGCAGGGCCCGACCCATGGCCACGAACTCGAAGCCCTCGGCCATCGCGGTGTCCAGCGTGTCGCGGCGACTGATGCCGCCGAGCAGGACGAGGGGCAGGTCGAGGGCGTCGCGGAACTGGCGGGCGTAGGGCAGGAAGTAGGCCTCCTCGTACGGGTACGAGGGCAGAAAGCGCCCCCCGAGCACCTTGAACGCGGGCCGCACGAACTTCGGCATCGACCGCGCCATCTCCCGCACGGGCGCCTCACCCCGGAACAGGTACATGGGGTTCTGGAGCGAGCTCCCACCGGTGAGCTCGATGGCGTCGAGGTGGCCGTCGGCCTCGAGCAGGCGGGCGAAGGGCACGCTCTCGTCGAGCCAGAACCCGCCGGGGACGCCGTCGGCCATGTTCACCTTGGCCAGCACCGCCACCTGGTCGCCGACCGCCTCGCGTACCGCAGCCACGATCGAGCGCGGGAACCGGGCCCGGTTCTCGAGTGACCCACCCCACTGGTCGGTGCGCTTGTTGAGCTTGGGGCTGAGGAACTCGCTCGGCAGGTAGCCGTGGCCGAGGTGGATCTCGATGGCGTCGAAGCCCCCGTCGACCACGATGCGAGCGGCAGCGGCGAAGTCCCCGGTGATGCGGTCGATGTCCTCGGCCGACACCGCCCGCGTCCGGCGCATGGCCAGCGGGCTGAACATCGCCGAGGGCGAGAGGCCCTGGTAGCCGGCGCCGGCGGCGACCGCACCGGCGTGGCCGAGCTGCGCCGACACGGCGGCGCCCTCGTCGTGCACGGCGTCGGCGAGGCGCTGGAGCCCGGGGACCGCCTCCGGGCTCAAGATGATCTCGTTCGGGGTGCCGCAGCCCTCCGGCGACACCGCGCAGTAGGCGACCGTGGTCATGGCCACGCCACCGGCGGCCATCGCGCGGTGGAACTCGACGAGGCGGTCGGACACCACGTGGTCGAAGGTCATGCCCTCGAAGGTGGCGGCCTTGACGATGCGGTTGCGCAGCCGCAGGGGGCCGAGGGACGCGGGGCCGAACGGGTCGGGAGCGGTGCTGGGATCCACGGGGGCCTCGCTTCGAGGGAAGGAATTGCGGACTCCCATTCTTCCTCCTCCGCGGACGGGGTAGTGACGGGCCACCCGCGGGCGCAGTCGACCTGCGTCCGGACACGGGGCGGACCGCGGGCACCGGCCGACCTCCGAGGAGGACCCACACCGTGCGCACGATCGAGGGGCGGACCCGCCGGGGGCGGTTCGGCCCCTCAGCGAGCACCGTCGCCCTGCCCCTGCTGGTGTTGCTGCTGGCCGCCTCCGTCCCGCTGATCCCCGCCGGCGCCGTGACGGGCCAAGCGGACCCGGAGACCCAGGACCCGGAGACTCAGGACCCGGAGGCCCAGGCCGTCCCCGAGGCGCAGGCCGCACCCGAGGCCGGGCCGGGGTTCTCCAGCAGCCCGGCCGAGGGCGTCACCGGCACCGCCATCGAGGTCTCAGGCGCCGACTGCCTCTTGCCCGGCACCGACGAGCCCGGCGACGGCGTGGTGGTGACCCTCGTCCACGACGGCGCCGTGTTCGCCGACGCCACGATCGAGGTCGGCGACGACGGCCGTTGGGAGGGCACGCTCACCGTGCCGGCCGGCACGCCGGTCGACCCGTACCGGATCAAGGCGGTGTGCGCCTACCCGAGCGAGGAGGACGAGCCCGACCCGGTCACGTACACGAAGCGGACGTTCACGGTCACCGGCGAAGGCCCGAACGCCACGACCGAGGGCGCCACCGCTCCCCCGTTCAACGGCGGCATCGAGCCCTTCCCCGACTACGACGGCCAGTCCACGTGCAGCACGAGCGAGAAGCCCGGGATGGCTGCGTTCCGGCGCCTCGTACAGGCCAACTACGGCGGCGGCAGCCTCGGCGTGGGGCGGGCGTGCAACATCGGCGGGACGAGCGAGCACAAGGAGGGCCGGGCGTGGGACTGGGCGATGAACGCCGGCCGCGCCTCCGACCGGGCTCGGGTGCAGTCGCTGTTCGACTTCCTCTTCGCCACCGACAACAACTGCAACACGTTCGCCAACGCCCGTCGCCTCGGGGTCATGTACATCATCTGGAACCGCCAGATGTTCCGCATGTACGACACCGACCGGGGGTGGTCGCCGTACTCCGGGGCGTCGCCCCACACCGATCACGTGCACTTCAGCCTCACCCGCGACGGCGGCGCCGGCAGGGTGAGCTACTGGTCGCGGGTCTTCCACGCGCCGCGCTTCTCGCCCTCGAGCCGCTACGTGCAGGGCATCGACGTGAACCCGGCGTGGGACCGAACCAACACGGGTGACTTCGACGGCGACGGGCGTGACGACATCCTCTGGTACCGCCCGGGCGGGGAGACGGACCACATCTGGTTCTCCGCCGGCGGTGGCCGCTTCTCGGACAACCTCCGCAACGTCGGCGGCGACTACCGGGTGTTCACCGGCGACTTCAACGGCGACTGCCGTGACGACATCTTCTGGTACGGGCCCGGTACCGCCCGGGACCACATCTGGCTGGGCACGCCGAACCGGTCGTTCCGCAACCTCGACGTGACCGTCAACGGCGACTACTGGCCGATCGTGGGCGACTTCAACGGCGATCGGTCCGACGACATCTTCTGGTACCGGGCCGGCGCCCCTTCGGACCCCGTCTGGTACGGCACGATCTACGGGCGCTTCGTGGGCCGCACCGAGCGTGCCAACGGCACGTACCAGCCGTTCGCCGGCGACTTCAACGGCGATGGCCGGGACGACATCTTCTGGTACGGCCCGGGCGGCGCCCGAGACACCCTGTGGCGGGGCGAGAGCGGCAACCGGTTCTCCGCCCGCTCCGTGGACATCGATCACGACGCCGTCGCCGTGCCGGGGGACTACAACGGCGACCAGCGCACGGACATCTTCTGGTACGGCCGCGGCGACGCCCGCGACGCCTTCTGGCTGGGCACCGCCAACGGCGGGTTCCTCGGCTCCGGAGTGAACATGGGCGGATCGTTCGGCATCGCCCGCAGCGGCGACTTCGACGGCAACGGCCGCGACGACATCATCTTCCACGGCGACCCGGAGCGCCGCGACCGCCTCTGGCGCTTCTGACCGACCCTCAGCCGGGCGGCCGGCCGGTACGGTCGGCGACGTGCGCGTGCTGGTGCCCGTCCCCGACCACGACGTCGACGTGACCGAGGTGGCCGTGCCGTGGAAGCTCCTGACCGAGGCCGGGCACGAGGTGGTGTTCGCCACCGAGCGGGCCGGCGTCGTCCCCGAGGCCGACCCGCTGCTGCTCGACGGCGTCGTCTTCGGGCAGCTCGGCGCTGACCCCGAACCGAAGGCCTTCTACCGGGAGCTGGCCGCCTCCCCTGCGTTTCGGGCCACCGAGGCCTGGATCGACCTCGACGTCGCCGACTACGACGCGCTGCTCCTCCCGGGTGGCCACGCCCCCCGGATGCGCCAGTACCTGGGCTCGCCGGTGCTCCAGCTCCGCGTGGCGGAGTTCTGGGCGCTCGAGCGTCCGGTGGCCGCCATCTGCCACGGCGTGCTGGTCCTCGCCCGCGCCACCGACGAGAACGGCCGGAGCCTCTTGGCGGACCGGCGCACCACCTGCCTCCCGAAGTACCTCGAGCGGACCGCGTTCCTCGCCACCGCCTGGCGCCGGGGTCGCTACTACCGCACGTACCCGGCCTACGTGGAGGACGAGGTGCGCGCCGCCCTCGACGACCCCGACGGCCAGTTCGAGCGGGGTCCACGCACGCTCTCGCGTCGCGGCACCCGTGAGGACCACCGGGCCGCCTTCGTCGTCGAGGACGGCCGGTACGTCTCTGCCCGCTGGCCCGGCGACGCCTACCTCTTCGCCGAGCGCTTCGCCGCCCTGCTCGACTCGTAAGGTGAGCGCATGGGACTGATCGTGGTCGGGGTCGACGCCTCCGAGCCTGCCCGCCAGGCGTTGCTGTGGGCGCTCCGTGAAGGCGCGCTGCGCGAGGACCCGGTCACGGTGGTCGGGGCGTGGAGCTTCCTCGACCAGGCGGCGCTGACCGGGCGCGAGTTCGACCCGGCGTTCGACCAGGCCGCCGCCGACGCCGCACTGGCCGCCATCGTCGAGGGCGTGCAGGGGGAGGACCCCGAGCTCGCCGGCGTCGAGGTCCGCCTCGACGCTGCCTGCGAGCTCCCCACCCACGCCATCCTCGAGGCCGCGAAGGCCGCCGACCTCGTCGTCGTCGGCGCCCGGGGCCTGGGCGGCGTCAAGGAGCTCCTGTTGGGCTCGGTGAGCCAGCACGTCGTCCACCACAGCCCCGTGCCCGTGGTCGTGGTCCGCGCCACGAGCTGAGGCCGGTCGTGCCGGTGGAGACCGCCGGCTGAACCGGCGGGGCGCTCAGCCTTCGAGGGAGTTGAAGAAGGCCTCGGCGTAGTGGTGCGTGGGACGCACCATCAGGTCGACGGCCTCGATGACCGCGTTCTCGGCGCCGTGGGCCCGGAGGAGGCGCAGCACCTCGTGCACGTCGGTGACCGCGAGGTGCCCGTCGAGCTCGGTGCCGTGATCGGCCTCGATCCAGGCGTGGTCGAGGAGGACCGAGTCGAGGGCCGCTCGCACCGGCGCGCCCTCGGGGGCGTCGGCGAAGTGGGCCCGCACGACCCGGGTCTCGTCGGCGGCGAGGGCGGACTCGATCAGGTCGATCACCTGGGTGAAGGCCTGGCGCCGTCCCGGGGTCCACACCGTCGGATCGCCGGCACCCACCAGGCACGCTTGTGACCGCAGGGCGCGCCCGCCGTCGATCTGCTTCAGACCGTTGGCGTCGAGGGTGGTCCCCGTGGAGGTGAGGTCCACGATCACGTCGGCGGTGCCCGCCTTGGGCGCCCCCTCGGTGGCGCCGAGGGACGGGACGATGCGGAAGTCGGTGAAGCCTGCCCGGGCGAAGTAGGCCCGCGTGAGGTTGGGGAACTTGGTGGCCACCCGCAGCACCCGACCGTGGTCGTGGCGGATGTCGGAGGCCACCTCGATGAGGTCGTCGAGGGTGGCGACGTCCAGCCACACCGCGGGCACGCCGAGCACGAGGTCGGCCCGGCCGAAGCGCAGGTCCTCGATGACGACGCTGACACGGGGTCGCGTGCCGGGCTCGCCGTTGGCCTCGCTCACCAGGTCCAGGCCCGTGATGCCGGCGTGGGCCTGCCCGGACGCGATCAGCTCGGGGATCTCGTCGGCCCGCGACAGCAGCACCTCGACCGCGGGCAGCCCCGGCATGCGTGCCGCGTACGACCGGCCGCCACGCTTGATGGGGAGGAAGCACCGGTCGAGCAGGTCGAGGGTGCCGTCGTGCAGCGAGCCCTTCGCCACGACGGTCAGGACGAGCGTGTCGGACGCGGTCACGGTGCCTCCTGGCCCAACCGGAGCTGGACCCGCTCGAGGCCGAGGGAGAAGCCGACCGCGGGGACGGGCTCGGTGCCGCCCACGGACTCGACGAGGTCGTCGTAGCGCCCGCCGCCGCACAGCTGGCTCTCGGCGGAACCGGTGCCGTCGTGGATCTCGAACACGAAGCCGGTGTAGTAGTGGATGCCGCGGCCCATGCGGGGGCGGAGGCGGACGCCGGCGGGGTCGACACCACGCTCGGCCAGCAGCGCGACCCGGCGATCCCACCCGTCGGCGGCGGCCGCCAGCGCGGCCGACCCGGCCTCGTCGGCGATGCGGCGCACCTCGGCGAGGCCCTCGTGCAGAGGCAGGTCGATGGCGAGGAGCGCCGTGAGGGCGCCGGCGATGGCGGGCTCGATGGGACCGCGGGCCTCGGCCCGGTTGAGCAGGCGTCGGGCGATCTGCTCGGGCGTGCGCACCCCGAAGTGCTCGGGGCCGACCGTGGTGAGGACGTGGCCGAGCAGCGCGTCACGCTGGGCGGCCGGCGTCTGGTCGAGCAGGTCGCCGATCTCACTGCCGGCGGCGGGGCTCGGTGCGGTGGACGTGTCCGCGGCAACCGGGGTGGCGGCCCGACGCTCGGCGTCCTGGGCCAGCTCGCGCTCGAGGGTGGCGAAGTCCGGCGCCGCCCGCGCCAGGCGCACGCGCCACGCCGGGGCCAGACGCTCGTCGCCGAGCAGGGCGGCGAAGAAGGACACGTCACCCACTTGCACCTGCAGGTCGGACAGGCCGTAGGACCCCAGCAGCCCGTGGGCCAGGGCCAGCACCTCGGCATCGGCGTCGGCGGCATCGACGCCTCCGAAGAACTCGGCGCCGGTCTGGGTGAACTGGCGGTACCGCCCTTCGCGGGGCCAGTCGAAGCGGAAGACGCTGCCGACGTAGTAGCAGCGGAACGGGCCACCGCGCTCGTGGATGCTGTCGGCGTAGAGACGCGCCGTGGGGATGGTCATCTCGGGCCGAAGGCAGACCTCGTGGCCGCCCGGGTCGGCGAAGATGTACATGCGGCTGCGGATCTCCTCGCCGAGGCGGTCGAGGAAGGGCGCGGCGCGCTCGAGGATGGGCGGCTTCACCGGGCCGTAGCCCTGCGAGCGGAACCAGGCCCGGGAGGCCTCGGCGAGCGCCTCGGCCCGGACGGCCTGCTCCTCGGCGAGGTCGAAGGCGCCCGAGACGGGCTGCGTGTCGGCCATGGTCAGCTCCCCTGCCCGCCGGGAGCGGGGCGGCCGAGGATCTCGGCCACGGTGGCCACGAGGTCGGCACGGGGCACCGAGCGCTGGGCGGGCTGCCCGGTGCGCCACTCGTCGCGGTCGGCGATGCCCTTGGCCAGCTCCTCGCCGAGGACGAGGTCCTTCACCTGCACCTCGCCGGCCTCGAACTCCTGGCCGCCGGCGATGACGGCGACGGGCGACCGGCGACGGTCGGCGTACTTCATCTGCGCCTTGAACGAGCGCTCATCCGGGTAGAGCTCGGCGGCGATGCCGGCCGCCCTCAGCTCGGCGACCATGGCCTGGTAGGCGCCGAGGCGGTCGCGGTCCATCACGGTGACGACGACGGGGCCCCGGGGGGCGGCCTGCTCGCCGTGCAGCGCCCGGAGGGCGGCCAGGAGGCGGTCGACGCCGATACTGGCCCCGCACGCCGGTACCCGCTCGCCCGTGAAGCGTTCGACGAGGTCGTCGTAGCGCCCGCCGCCGGCGACCGAGCCGAAGCTGCGCTTGCGGCCCTTCTCGTCGACGATCTCGGCGGTGAGCTCGGCCTCGAACACCGGACCGGTGTAGTAGGCGAGGCCGCGCACGACGGTGGGGTCGAACACCACCCGGTCGTCGCCGAGGCCGCTGGCGTCGAGCAGCTCGGCCATGCGGGCGAGCTCGTCGACGCCGGCCCGGCCCACCTCGTCGCCGCCCACCAGCTCGCCGAGTCGGCCGATCACGTCGGCGCGGGTGCCGCCGCCGGCGCGGACGAACCCGAGGACGGCGTCGACCTGGGCGGGGTCGAGGCCGGCGCCCTGGGTGCGGTCGCCCGAGGCGTCGGTCCGGCCCTCGCCGAGCAGCTCGGCGACGGCGTCGAGGCCGAGGCGGTCGAGCTTGTCGACCGCCCGCAGGACGGTGAGCTGGGCCCGGGCGTCGCTGATGCCGGCCTCGTGCAGGACGCCGGTCAGGACGCGCCGGTCGTTGACCCGCACGATGTAGTCGCCGCGGTCGATGCCGATGGCCTCGAGGGCAGCGGCCAGCACGGCGCAGACCTCGGCGTCGACGCCCACCGAGGCGCTGCCAACGGTGTCGAAGTCGCACTGGTAGAACTGGCGGAAGCGCCCCGGGCCCGGCTTCTCCCGACGCCACACCGGGCCGACCTGGTAGCGGCGGAAGGGGCGGACGAGGTGCTGGCCCGCCTGGGCCACGAACCGGGCGAGGGGCGCGGTGAGGTCGTAGCGGAGGGCGATCCACTGCTCGTCGTCGTCCCGGAGCGCGAACACGCCCTCGTCGGGCGCGTCCTCGTCGGGCAGGTGCTTGCCCAGCGCGTCGAGGTACTCGATGGCCGGCGTCTCGAGGGCCTCGAAGCCGTGGAGGCGGTAGACGCCCACGACCTGCTCGATGAGGGCCTGGCGGGCCAGGACGTCGTCCGCCCGCGCGTCGGCGAAACCGCTCGGGAGGCGGGCGCTGGGGCGATCGGTGGACACGTGGGCGAGGCTCCGTCTGCCGGCGACGTACGTGTCGCGTGGGCCGTCAGTACTGCCGATGGGGCTTGAACCCATGACCTCCTGGTCCACAACCAGGCGCTCTGGCCAACTGAGCTACGGCAGCGTGCGCGCCCGGAAGGCGCACAAGAGTGTGTACCGGTCCCCTCCCCCTCGCGCAACTGGATAGGCGCGACCGGAGGAGGGTCAGCGGGGGCGGTACAGGTAGCCGATCACCTCGTCGGGGCCGATGCCGGCGTGGACCATGAGCACCTGGAGCCAGTAGACGAGCTGGCTCATCTCCTCGGCGAGGTCGTCACGCCCGCCCTGCTCGGCCGCGAGCCACACCTCGCCGGCCTCCTCGAGCACCTTCTTGCCGATCTCGTGGACGCCCGCGTCGAGGGCGGCGACGGTGGACGAACCCTCGGGACGGGCCGCGGCCCGCTCGAGCAGCAGCCGGAAGTGGGCCTCGAAGGACTCGTCGGCGGCGTCGGTCGCGTCGGCGGGGGACATCGCCCTGCACCTTAGGCTGGACCCCGTGGACCGCCCCGAGTCAGACGCCGACACCGCGCCCGTGCCCGACGACGACGCCGACCGCGAGCCACCCGCAGGGCCCGGGATCGGCCTCGCCCTGTCGGACACCGACGAGGAGGACGGTGTGGCGCCCACGCTCGTGGGCATCTCCTTCGACGACACCTTCCGGGCCCAGGAGTTCTTCACCGCCGCCCAGGGCCTCGCCGCCCACCACGGCTTCACCCTGAAAGACGCCGTCGTGGTGGCCAAGACGCCCGAGGGGCGCACCCACGTCACCGAGACCATGGACCTCTCCCCCGGGCGCACGGCGTTCTCCGCGGCGCTGTGGGCGGGCCTGTTCGGCCTGATCCTCGGGGGCCCGGTCGGGTGGGCCGCCGGCCTGGCCCTCGGGGCCGGGACCGGGGCGGTCACGGCCAAGCTCGTGGACCTCGGCATCCCCGACGAGTGGGTGGGCTGGTTCAAGCAGGCCGTGGAGCCGGGGCGCACCATCGTGGCCCTGCTGGTCGAGGACCTCGACCCTGATGCCCTGGTGGTCGAGGTCGAGCGCTTCGCCGGCGCCGAGCTCGTCTACGCGAACCTCGACGAGGGCACCGTCGAGCGCATCAAGGACGCCCTCGGCGACTGACGGGCCGACGCCGGCGAGCCGACCGGGGTAGACACCTGCGATGACCGCGCCCACCACCGCGCCCCCGGCGCCGCCTCCCCGGCCTCCGGGGCCGGCCCTCCCGGCCGTGACCGCGCAGGCCGAGCGCAAGCGCCGCCTCGCGGTGATGAAGCGGCGCGCCACGGCCCTGCTCGGCCTGGCCACCGCGATCTTCCTGGCGGTCACGGTCTGGGGCGGCGACTCCACCGCCGCCGGCTACGTGCAGGCCACCGCCGAGGCGGCCATGGTCGGTGGCCTGGCCGACTGGTTCGCGGTCACCGCCCTGTTCCGCCACCCGCTGGGGATCCCGATCCCCCACACGGCCATCATCGTGGCCAAGAAGGACCAGTTCGCCGAGACCCTCGGCGAGTTCATCCAGGACGCGTTCCTCACCCCCGAAGCGGTGACCGAGCGCATCCGGGCCGCCAACGTCGGCGTGCGGGTGGCGGGCTGGCTGCGGGACCCGGACAACGCCGCCCGGGTCGCCGCGGAGGCGATGGACGGCGCCGTGCAGGTGAGCGACCTCGTGCGAGACGAGGACGTGCACCGGGTGCTCCAGGGCGTGGTCCGGGACCGCCTCGAGACCGTCCCCGTCGCGCCGATGGCGGGGCGCGCCCTCGACTTCATGATCCGCGACGGCCGCCACCAGCAGGCCCTGTCGGTCGGGATCCGCGAGCTCGACCGCTACCTCGCCGAGAACGGGGACGATCTGCGGGCGCAGCTCGGCACCAAGTCGCCGTGGTGGCTGCCCGGCGCCGCCGAGGACCGCCTCTTCGAGCGCCTCATGGAGGGTGCCCACACCCTGCTCGGCGCCATGCTCGTGGACGAGGGCCACCACCTGCGCCAGCGCTTCGAGGAGCGGCTGGCGAAGCTGGCCGACGACCTCCAGCACGACGAGGCGTACCGCCTGCGGGGCGAGGAGCTGAAGGCCGAGCTGCTGGCCCAGCCCCAGGTGAGCGAGTGGGTGGCAGCGCTGTGGCAGGACGCCAAGACCCAGCTGCGCACGCAGGCCGAGGACCCCGACTCCGACCTGCGCCGGCGCCTCACCGACGTGGTGATCGCCACCGGTGAGCGCCTCGACACCGACCCCGAGCTCGCCGCCCGCCTCGACGACGCCGTCGCCACCGCCGCGGCCTACCTCGTCGAGCACTTCCACGGCGAGATCGTCGGCCTCGTCAGCGGCACCATCGCCCGCTGGGACGCCGAGGAGACCGCCGAGCGCCTCGAACTGCTCCTCGGCCCCGACCTCCAGTTCATCCGCATCAACGGGACGGTCGTCGGCGCCCTCGCCGGCCTCGTCCTGCACACCGTGGCGCAGGTCCTCGCCTGAGCGGGGTGGGGTGGGGTGTGGCCTAGCCTCGGCGACCATGATCAGCGAGGCGGACGTCGAGGCGTTCTGGCGGGACGGGGTGGTGTGCCTGCGGGGGGCGGTGCCCGACGCATGGCTCGAGCGCATCGAGGCGCCGGTCGAGGCCACCATGACCTCCGGCGAGTCGGCCGACCTGGGCGTGCTGGCGGCGCCAGGGACGGGCGGCTCGGGCCGTTTCGTGGCCGGCACCGACCACTGGCGCACGAGCGACGACCTCCGCGCCTTCGCCGCGGAGTCCCCGCTGCCCGCCATCGCCGCCGACCTGCTGCGCAGCGAGCACGTGTGGCTCTACGAGGACAGCGTCCTCGTGAAGGAGCCCGGCTCTGCCCTCCGCACCGAGTTCCACACCGACGCCGCCTACTTCCACGCCGCCGGCGACGCCATGTGCACCTTCTGGGTGCCCCTCGACCCGACCGACCAGGCCAACGGCACCCTCACCTTCGTCGCCGGCAGCCACCGCTGGGACCGGGACTTCCGCCCCAACCTCTTCGTCACCACCGACCCCATCCCCGGCACCGAGGGCGAGGTCGTGCCCGACGTGCTGGCCGACCCGGCCCTCGCCGACCAGCTGCTGAGCTTCGACCTCCGGCCCGGCGACCTGACCGTCCACCACGCCCGCACGCTGCACGGTGCCCCCGCCAACGGCTCCGCCGACCGCCGGCGCCGCGCCCTGTCCGTCCGCTACTGCGGCGACGGCGTCACGTGGGCGCCCCGCCCCGGCGTCCCCCTCAACGAGCACCACGCCGCCCTGGCCCCCGGCGCCGCCCTCGGGATGCCGGCCTGCCTCCCCGTCTGGCCGCCGGCGCCCTAGAACTCGTCGACGCAGACCCGGAGCTCGCCGAAGGAGCGGAGGGGGAGGTCGGGGACCTTGGCCAGGTGGGCCAGCACCAGGCACTGGCCGAGGAAGCGGTGGAGCACGTCGTCGTTGACGGCGTCGCGGATGCGCAGCCAGACCCGCTCGCTGGCGATGGGGTCGCGGGGGTCCTCCTCGATCTCGCGGATGGCCTCGATCACCTGGCGAACCGCGCCGGTCACGAGGCGGCGCTGGCGGGCGCTCTTGAGGTGGAACCGGTACGACCGGCGCCGGCCGAGGGTCCACTCGGCGAGCTCGAGGTAGGTGACGAGCTGGGCGCCGATCCCCCGCAGGACGACCTCGAGGTTCTGCGGCCGGCCCCGGAACCGGCGGTGGTCCCCGAGGAGGGCACCGAGCGACTCGTAGCTCTTCCACGGGGCGTCGGGCCCGTCCGTTCCCGACGACGCCGGCAGGGTCGAGAGGTCGGTGCCGGCCTCCCGCAGCGCCTCGACGAGCGAGCGTCGGATGATCTGGGGGGCGTGGAAGGCCTGGCGCACCCGGGCCCGCTGCTCGCGGTCGGCGCGCTGCCACGGGCGGCGCTTGGGGCGCAGGTCGGCGGGCGGGTCGAGCAGGTGCTGCTCCCCCACGTGCACGCCGAAGCGCTCGACCCGGTCGGTGACGACCGGGTCGCCGGCGATGAGGTACCGGTCGGCGGTCACCGAGTACTCGAGGGCGGCCCGGAAGGACGCGTCGCCGACCGTCGGGGCCCCGTAGGTGCTGAGGTGGACGTTGTCCCAGGGCCACGAGCGCCAGCCGGCCTCGCCCGAGGACTGGGCCCGGGCCGACCCCTCCGGCGCCGCCAGCACCATCGCTGCGGTGAAGTGGGTGGCGAGCGCGCCGCCCAGGCTGTGTCCGCTCACGTGGATGGCCCGCGGCGGACCGGGCCGGTCGATGGCGTCGAGGCAGCGGGTGATGTTGGGGAGGGTCTCGGCCATGCTGCGGGCGAAGCCCCGGCTCGAGCGACCCGTGCCGGAGATGGCCGGGTCCTCGACCTGGCGCCACAGGTCCATTGCCGTGGTCCAGTCGGGGTTGCCCTGGCCGGCCAAGAAGCCCCGCATCGCCGAGCGGATCACCCAGCCGCTGCGACTCCCCCGGAACACCACGTGCACGTCATAAGCGTCGCCGGCGCCGACGGGCTCACCGGCGCCGCCGAGGTCGCGCACGAGCACGTACCCGAGGAAGCTGCCGTGACCGCCCCGCCGCCACACCTGGCCGGTGAGCCCCTCGAAGCAGAGCAGCTGGTCGGGGCGGGCCGCCCGGTCCCCCGCCGCCCGCCACACGAGCACGGGCTCGGCCGAGCGGTAGGTCGACAGCCACACCTCGCCGATGCGGTCGGCGATGGCCGCCGGGGCGTCGAACGCCTCCCACGTGCCGAGCCGCTCGGGCTTGACGAAGCACGGGCGCACGGGCCCGAGGCGGCGCAGGTCGGTGAGGATGGGGTCGAGGTGGGCCGGGACCCGGCGCTCGGCGAAGCGCTTGCGGGCCCGACCGAGGAAGGCGTCACGGCGGCTGGTCCACGGGCGGGCCATCTGCTCGCTGTAGGGGTCCATGGGCCACAGCAGCGTCTGGGTGTACAGCTGGTAGGCCAGGATGCACAGATCGAGGTGGTAGACGCTCTCGTCGTAAGGAGCCCCGCCGCCGGACACGCACCCCAGCGTGCCACCTCCGGGCCCGCTCAGGACGACGGGACCGGGACCGGCCCGGGCGTCGTACCGGCGTCGCCGACCTCGGCCTCGTGGACGGCGGCGTCGCGGCCCTGCCCGTCGGCGTCGCCGTCCCGCCCGCCGGCGTTGCCATCCCGCCCGTCGGCGTTGTCGGCGTTGTCGCCGTCGTCGGCGACCCGAGGGGGCACGCCGGCGAGGCCGAGCTCGGCGGTGGCCTCCATGGCCTCGACCCCGCTGTGCAGGGCGCCGTGCTGGGCGATCTGACGGGGCAGGAAGCGCAACACGAGCAGGGCGGCGACCCCGGCCAGGACGGCGCCGGCGAAGGCGGCGAAGTGGATACCCGAGACGAACGCCTCCTGGGCGCCTTGGACCAGCCGGCCGCCGGCCTCGGGCCCCGCCTGGGCCGCGGCCTGGAGGGCCCCGGCCAACGAACGTGACGCCTCGCTGCGCTCGCCCGCGGAGAGCGGCCCGAGGTACGAGTCGATGGCGGCGCTGTACCTCGAGGCCGCCAGGCTGCCCAGCACGGCCACGCCGAGGGCGGCGCCGAGCTCGCGGCTCACGTCGTTCATGGCCGAGCCCGCCCCTGCCCGCCGGGGCGGGACGGCCGACATGATGGCGGCGGTCATGGGCGACATCGCCAGGGCCATGCCGCTCACGAGGGCCAGGACACAGGCCAGGACGTACGGGTACGAGGTGTCGACCGCGAGGCGGGTGAACATCAGGAAGCCGAGGGCGACCAGCCCCATCCCCGCGGCCACCGTGCGGTTGGCACCGAATCGGGCGACGAGCCGCGGCGTGAGGGGCGACACGATGATCATGATCGGCGCCATGGGCAGGAAGCGGACGGCCGACGAGAGCGGGGAGTAGCCGAGGATCAGCTGGAAGTACTGGGTGATCAGGAACATCACCCCGAACATCGAGAGGAAGACCAGCACCATGCCGCCGGTGGCGGTGCTGAAGGCGCGGTTGCGGAAGTAGGACATGTCGAGCATGGGCTCGTCGACGCGGGACTCCCAGACCACGAAAAGGCCGAGCACCACGAGGGAGACCACGAAGGCGACGACGGTCTCGGTGCTGGTCCAGCCGACGTCGGGCGCCTGGATGAGGGCGTAGACGAGCGAGCCGAGCCCGACGATGGACAGGCCCGCGCCCACCAGGTCGAGGCGGGCCTCCTCCGGGTCCCTGGACGTGGGCACGAGGAAGACCCCGAGCACGAGGGCGAGCAGGACGATGGGGACGTTGACGAGGAACACCGACCCGAACCAGAAGTGGCCGAGCAGCCAGCCGCTGGCCACGGGGCCGATCGCGCCGGCCGCGCCGGTGACGCCCGCCCAGATGGCGATGGCCTTGGTGCGCTCGTCGGGCGGGAAGATGTTGACGAGGATGGACAGGGTCGACGGCATGATGAACGCCGCCGCGGCACCCATCAGCGCCCGGCAGGCGATGAGCTGCCACATCGACGACGCCTCCGAGGCCAGGGCGGCGGCCACGAGGAAGCCGAGCAGGCCGGCCTGGAGCACGCCCTTGCGACCGAAGCGGTCACCGATGGCGCCGGCGGTGAAGAGCAGGCCGGCGAACACCAGCGAGTACGAGGCGACGACCCACTGGAGCTGCGAGGTGGTGGCGCCGAGGTCGCGGGACAGCGTGGGGAGGGCCACGTTGAGACTCGAGTTGCCCACGAAGACGATGAGCAGGCTGAGGCAGAGCACCCCGAGGGTCCACCAGCGCTTGTCGTAGGGATCGGTGGCGGCCGCGGGCCCGTCGTCGATCGGTGCAGAGGTGGTGGCGCTCGCCATCGGGGCCCTTTCGCAGTGGTCGGGGCAAGGATGGCAGTGCCTGACCTCTGTCACACTGTGAAATACGGCACAGACTGACAGTTTCTTGGCGCCGGGAGTACCCTGACCGCATGGCGGCCACCGGACTCCGTGAGCGGAAGAAGGCCCAGACCCGGGACGCACTCGTGCGCTCGGCGCTGCGCCAGTTCCGCGACCGCGGCTTCGACGAGGTCACGGTGGACGACATCGCCGAGGACTGCGACGTCTCGCCCCGCACCTTCTTCCGCTACTTCACGTCGAAGGAGGAAGTGCTGTTCGGCGACGTCGACGGCGCCCGGGAGCGCCTGCTCGTGAGCTTCGCTGAACAGCCCGCCGACGCCTCGGTCCTCGAGGCGCTGCGGGCGGCGGTGCTGACCGTGGTGGACGAGTACGAGCACGAGCGCGACCTGAAGCTCCTCCGCCACCAGGTGGTGCGCACCACGCCGGCGCTGCAGAGCCGGGCCATCGAGCGCCACCACAGTTGGGTCGCCGACGTGATCGACGCCGTCCGAGGCTCGGCGCGCGCCGAGCGCATGAGCGAGCTCGACCTGCGCCTCGCCGTGGCCACCAGCGCCACCGCCCTCGGCGTCGCCACCGACCTCTGGGTCGAGGACGGCGGCCGCGGCGACCTCACCGCACTCCTGACCACCGTGCTCGACCGCCTCCGCGACGGCCTGGACGCCTGAACCTCAGGTGCGGGCGGCGCCGGCCATGGCCTTGCCCATGGCGGCGAGGCTGCGGAGCACGCCGGGCATGCCCGCCACCGCGCCCCGGATGTCCCGCCGCAGGGGCACCCGGTAGGTGCTGGTGCGGGGGCCGACGCGGTCGGGCATCCAGCAGGAGTGCAGCATCAGGTTGGGGTTGAAGCCGGGCGCCGTGGCTCGGGCCAGGGGGCCGGCCTCGAGATGGCCGGCGTCGAAGACCTGGATCTCCTTGGGGCCGTTGCGGTGCACCACGACCACGACGTAGCCGTCGTCGGGGTCGTCGGCGCCGGCCCGGGGCACGAACGTCGGCGGCGAGGGGAAGGCGCCGTCCTCGTAGCTCCACACCTCGGCCACCTTCATGGCCTCGAGGTCGACCCGGGACAGGGTGCCGGGGACCGCCACGTCGGGGAGGTCGTCGGGGGCCACCACGCCGTCGGTGGCGTCGTGGTAGAGCTGCCACCAGGTCTCGGGGATCAGGTCGGGGTCGAATCCGGCGCCGGCGTACCAGAGCTGGCGGTGGTGGGCCCGGGAGGCGGGCCGGTAGGTGTCGGCGGTGGGCAGGACCCCACCCCACACCCGTTCGCCATCGACGGCGACGTCACCCTCGACCACCTCGCCGGTGGCGGGGTCGATGACGTAGCGCCCGATCACCGACGGCTGCACCGCCAGCGCGATGAGGCCCTCGTAGTCCTTGGCGATGGGCCGGCCGTTGCGGTGGTCGAGCTCGTCGGCGGTGAGCGTGAGCACGAGGTCCGCGAGCGGCGCGTGCTGGAGGATCACCCGGAGGCGCCCGTCGGGCTCGTCCGCGTCGACGTAGAGGTGACCGGTGGGCATCGGCAGGCGCACCTCGAGGGCGCGCACGGTGCCGCCCGGTGCCGTGGCGGCGACATCGGCCTTGGCCACGATCCAGAGCTTCGTGTGGTCCTGGTTGCGCTGCGAGGGCGGCAGGCCCCGGAAGGTCTCGGGCCCCACCTGGAACGGGAGATCGCTGAACACGACGTGGTCGGCCGAGACCTTGACGTCGTGGATGGAGTCGAAGGGCGACATCCCCTCGATGCGCCACCGGTGCACGGGCCCCTCGAGGTCCCACCGGGCGAGATAGGTGTCGGCGGCCACGTCGGGTGGGGAGACCTGGCTGTAGTTCACGAACCAGAGGGCGTGCTCGTCGTGGTCCGGCGCCGGGTGCGCGGCCACGGCGCACAGTGGCTCGACGAGCCCGGGCACCCCCTGGAGCCACTCGTCGTTGGCCCCCACCGGGGTGAGGAACGCGAGGGTCTCGGGGTCGACCTCGACGGGACGACCGGCGTCGTAGCCGACGAAGAGGCGGTCGTCGAGGGGCTGGACGTTGGTGTTGGCCATGTTGGTGACCCCGAACGGGGACAGCTCCATGAAGGCGACCTTCGTGAAGAGCCGGGGGAAGCGTCGGCGCAACCGGTTCACCGGCGTGTCCACCCGCCGGTGCTCGACCACGATGGCGCCGTCGGCGTCCGGGCGGAGCCGGATCTTCTCGATGAGGCCGTGCTCACCGAACCAGTGGCCACCGGGGCGACGCTTGTCCGGGCCGACGATGAACACCGACCCCTCCACGTCGTCGGGCCAGTGGCCCTCGACCACCCGGAGGCGATGGTCGCGCTCTCCCTGCCCCCAGAAGAGGTTCGTGGTCAGCGTCGCCATCTGAACAGTGTTCACCCCTGAGCCTGCCGCGGCAAGGTCCGTTCCGGGGTCGTCAGCGGAGGGTGTAGGTCACCGGGAGGTGCTTCACGCCGCTGACGAAGTGGGCCCGCTGGTACTCGGGCTCGCCGGCCAGCTCGATGGTGTCGACCCGCTCGAGCACCTTGGCCAGAAGGGTGCGCACCTCGCGGCGGGCCACCTGGGCGCCGAGGCAGTAGTGCATGCCGAGGCCGAACGACAGGGTCTTGTCGGCGTCGGGCCGGGCGACGTCGAAGCGCATCGGGTCGACGAACACCGTGTCGTCCCGGTTGGCCGACGGATACGAGGTGAGCACCACGTCGCCCTTGGCGATGGGCTGGTCGCCGATCACGGTGTCCTCCTGGGTCCAGCGGAAGAAGCTGCGCACCGGGCTGGTCCAGCGGATCATCTCCTCGGCCGCGTTCTGCGCCAGCGACGGGTCCTGCTGCACGGCCCGCAGCTGATCGGGATGGCGCAGCAGCTGCTCCATGCCCCCGGCGAAGGCGAACGACGTGGTGTCGTGGCCGGCCGTGGCCACGATGATGTAGTACCAGAGCAGCTCGGTCTCGCCGAGCGGGCCGCCGTCGACCGTCCCGTTGGCCAGCACGGTGGCGAGGTCCTCGGCGGGGTGGGCCCGGCGGTCGTCGGTGAGCTCGCTGAAGTACTCGGTGAACGTGTCGAGCGTGTCGGTGAGGAAGGCCATCGGATCGGAGAAGTCGCCCAGGTACTCGGGGTCGCCGGCGCCGAAGATCCCCTGCGTGAGGCGCAGCATCATCGCCTCGTCCTGCTCGGGCACCCCGAAGATGGTCATGATCACGTGGAGGGTGAAGGGCACGGCGAGGTCCTGCGCGAGGTCGCAGCTCCCGCCGAGGTCGGCGAGGCGGTCGGCGTACTCGTCGGCGATCTTGTCGATGGCGGGCTGGAGGCGCGACACCGCGGCGGGCTTGAACCAGTCGTTGGTGACCTGGCGGTACTTCTGGTGCTCGTCGCCGTGGATGTGGACGAGGGTGCGGGGCAGGGCGAAGCCCATCGCCTGGAGCAGGTCGTACATGCCGTCGGGGCCAGGGGCGGACTTCTCGGTGTTCCAGAAGATGTCGCTGCGACGGGACACCTCGAACACGTCGGCGTGGGTGGTGATCGCCCAGAACGCCGGCCACCCCTCGGCCTCGACCCGCAGCACGGGCGTGTCCCGCCGGATCTCGGCGGCCACCTCGTGCCAGTGCTCCATGTCCTGGTAGAGGTCCGGCGTGATGAAGATGGCTCCGCGTGGGTCGCTGTGGAGCACGGGCGTGACGCTGGTCTCAGACATGGGAGGGTCCTCCTGGAAGCTCGATTCGATGGTACGGCCTCCCCGCGAGCCCCCTGAACAGACCTTCAGCCGCACGCCTAGCGCCGGCGCGACGGGTCGGGTGGCGTGCGAGGGTGGTGCGGTGCAGGTACTCGTCGTCGAGGACGACCCGACCGTCGCGCGCGGTGTCGCCCGCTGCCTGACCACCGAAGGCTTCTCGGTGGACACGGTCGACGACGGCGCCGAGGGCCTGTCCCGAGCACGGTCGGGCCGCTACGACCTCATCGTGCTGGACCTGATGCTGCCCACCATGAACGGGTTCCGCGTGTGTCGCGCGCTGCGCGAGGCAGACGACTGGACCCCCATTCTCATGCTCACGGCGAAGTCGGGAGAGTACGACGAGGCCGAAGGGCTCGACACGGGTGCCGACGACTTCCTCACCAAGCCCTTCTCCACGGTGGTCCTCCAGGCGCGCGTCCACGCGCTGCTTCGCCGTCCCCGACGACGGGTGGACTGGCCCGCCGTGGGCGACCTGCGCCTCGATCCGATCCGTCGCCGCTGCTACCGCGGCGACGTGGGGGTCGAACTGACCAACCGGGAGATGGAGGTGCTCGCCCTCCTCATGGACCACGCCGATCACACCGTCACCAAGGCCGAGATCCTCGAGCGGGTGTGGGGCCCGTCGTTCGCCGGGGACGAGAACATCGTCGAGGTGTACGTCGGCCATCTGCGTCAAAAGCTGGCCGACCCGGTGGGGCAGTGCTCGATCGTGACCGTGCGAGGCGAGGGCTACCGGCTCCGGACCGATGCGGTCGAACCGTGAGCCGAGCCGTGAGTCGAGCCGCCGGTCGTGCCGCCGGTCGCACAGGGCGGCGCCGGCTCTCCCTCCGGGTGCGCATCACCGCCGGCGCGCTGCTCGTCGTCCTCCTGGCCGTGGCCGGTGCCGGCCGCGCCGTGATCGGGGTCCTCGAGCACGAGATGCTGGAGCAGGTCGACGCCTCGCTCACCTCGACTGCCGACTACGTCGACCGCGCGCTGACGAGCGGCGAGGGGCTCCCCACCGAGGAGGGGCCCAACGACCTCTACGTCCAGTTCCTCGCCGCCGACGGCCGCGTGCTCGGCGCCAGCGACGCGGCGCTGGGGGCACCGGCCCTCACCACGCCGTTGCGCAAGGGGCCCGGCGGGATCACCACGGCCGAGACTGCTCGGTTCGGCACGGTCCGCGTGCTCACCGAGCCGTCACCGGTCGATCCGTCGGTCACCCTCGTGCTCGCCAAGTCGTCCGAACACGTCGGCGAGGTGCGGCGCTCGCTCGAGCGCCTCCTCCTCGCCATGACCGCGGGGCTGACGGTCTTCCTGGGACTGGTCGTGTGGGTGGTCGTCGGCCGTGCCCTTCGCCCCGTCGACACGATGGCCCGCAGCGCCGCGGCGATGGACGACCGGGACCTCAGTCGCCTGGACCGCCCCGGCACCGGGGACGAGCTCGACCGCCTGGCCGACACCCTCAACGACCTCCTCGAGCGACTCGACGCGGCGCTCACCAGGGAGCGGCGCTTCGTGTCAGATGCCAGCCACGACCTGCGAACCCCCATCACCGGGGTCCGCGCCCTGCTCGAGTCCGAGCCCCACGACCTCGCCGCGGTGCGCGCTTCACGGGCGGAGGCACTGGCCGCCGTCGACGCACTGGCGGATCTCGTCGACGACCTCTTGGAACTGGCCAGGGCCGACGGCATCGCCGGCGCACCGGCACCCTTCCTCGGCGGGCCCGTCGACCTCGACGACCTGGTGCTTGCGCAGGCCCGCTCGCTCGAGCGCTCGACCGGGCTGTCCATCGACACCACGGGGGTGTCCGGTGGTCAGGTGCACGGCCGCGACACCGAGCTCGGGCGCGTGGTCGAGAACCTCGCGGCGAACGCCGCCCGGTACGCCGTCAGCACCATCACCTTCGCCGTCCGACAGGAAGGGGAGACCGTGGTCTTCACCGTGACCGACGACGGCCCGGGCATCCCCGAGAGCGATCGCTCGCGGGTGTTCGAGCGCTTCACGACGCTCGATGACAGCCGCTCCGGCGCCCGCGGGGGGACCGGACTCGGCCTGTCGATCGTCGCCGCCATCGTCGCCGGCCACGGCGGGACGGTCACCGTGGGCGACGGTGACGGCCGCGGTGCCCGCTTCACCGTGCGGCTCCCCGCGGCGGATCGCAGCGCCGTCGAACTGCCTGTCTGAAGAGACCTTCAGCGTCGCGTGCACCGGGACATCGCCACCGTGCTCTGATGGCGGGATGGGAGGCGGGCCGGGGGGCCGACCGACGAGCGGGACGGCGGCGCGCCGAACCGACGCGCACCGCAGGGCGCCGGCGCGGCGATGGTCCGGGGCCCTCGTCATCGGCCTGCTCCTCGTCACGGCCTGCGCGTCCGACGGTGAGGAGACGGGACGTCCGTCCTCGGCGCCGCCGACGACGACGGCCGCGCCCGCCGCCGAGGGGTCGACCGTGGACGCCGACGGTCCGGGGTGGGTGCAGTACGGGCACGACCTCGCCAACAGCCGCCTCGACACCGAACCGTCGGCGGTCACGGCCGCCTCCGTCGCCGACCTGGTGCCGGGCTGGTCGATCGACGGCGTCACCGGCGTCACCGGCACGCCCACCGTGGCCGACGGAGTGGCGTACTTCGGCGACTGGCAGGGCACGGTGCACGCCGTCGACCCGGCCACGGGCGAGGAGCAGTGGACCCAGGCCCTCGGCGGGCCGGTCATGGGCTCGGTGGGGATCGCCGACGATGGGCTCTTCGCCTCCAGCGGCGTCACGCTCCACCGCCTCGACCGCGCCACCGGCGTCATCGAGTGGGAGGCCACCACCCACCAACACCCGTTCGCCATGATCTCGTCGTCGCCCGTCGTGGCCGACGGCCTCGTCTTCCAGGGCGTCGCCAGCGGCGAGGTCACCGTTCCCCAGGAGGACTACACCTTCCGGGGCTCCATCGGCGCCTGGGACGCCGAGACGGGCGAGCGGGTCTGGCGCACGATGACCACCCCCGGGGACGAGACCGGTGGCGCCGGGGTGGGCATCTGGTCCACCCCGGCCGTCGACTCGGAGCGGGGGGTGCTCTACGTCGGCACGGGCAACACCTACGAGGAGCCCAGCAGCGAGCTGGCCGACAGCATCCTCGCCCTCGACGTCGGGTCCGGCGAGGTCGTCTGGTCGACGCAGTTCACCGACCCGGACGTGTTCGCCGCCGGCGCCGGCGGCGGCAAGGACGCCGACGTGGGCGCGGCACCGAACCTCTGGACCTCGGACGGCCGGGATCTGGTCGGCGCCGGCGACAAGACCGGCGTGTACCACGCCCTCGACCGAGAGACCGGCGAGGAGGTCTGGCAGACGTCGCTCACGCCCGGGAGCATGCTCGGCGGCGCCATCGGCACCGCCGCATTCGTGGACGGCCTGCTCGTGGTCACCTCGAACGTCGGGAACCCGGAGAACAACGCGCCCCTGAACGAGTCGAAGGTGGCGGCGCTGGACCCGGCCACGGGCACCGTCGAGTGGGAGCTCGACCTCGAGGGCACCGTGTACGCCCCGGTCAGCGCCATCCCCGGCGTGGCCTTCGTCGGCACGAGCACCGGCCTGCTGCTCGCCCTCGACGCCGGGAGCGGGGACGAGCTCTGGCGCTTCCAGGCCCCGGCCCAGACCGGCTCGGGCCCCTCGATCACCGAGGGCGAGCTGCTCTGGGGCTACGGCTACAACCTGTTCGAGGGCCCCGGCGACGGCGGCCTGCTCACCTTCCATCCGGAGTCCGGAGACCAATGATGCGCACCACCCGAACGACCTTCGCCCTCGTAGCCCTCGTGGCCGCCGCCGGCCTGCTGGCCGGCGCCTGCTCGTCCGACGGCGACGGCGGGTCGAGCGAGGGCGCCTCGGCGACCACGGCGGCGGATGGCGCCGGCTCGACGACCACGACCGTGGCCGGCCCGTCCCCCTCGGCCGGCTGCGAGGTGACCCCCGCGGCAGCGCCGGGCACCACCGACGAGATCATCACCGTCGACGGCAACGAGGGGCGCTACCAGCTCATCGTCCCCGAGGGCTACGACGGCACCGAGCCCCTCCCGCTGGTCTTCGGGCTGCACGCGCTCACCGTCAGCTACACCTTCGTGCCCGCGGGCGCCGGCTTCGCCGAGATCGCCGAGGACTACGACTTCATCGGGGTGTCCCCGTCGAACCTCGTCGACAACGGCACCTTCTTCTGGATGGCGGCCCCGGTGCCCGACAACCCCGACGTCGTGTTCATGGAGGCGCTGCTCGACGAGCTCGAGTCCGAGCTCTGCATCGACACCACCAAGGTCTTCAGCACGGGGCAGTCCAACGGCGCCCAGATGTCGTCGGTGCTCGCCTGTCAGGTGTCCGACCGCATCACCGCCGTCGCCCCGATCGCCGGCGTCGAGTTCACGGCCGAGGAGGGCGTGTGCGACGACCGGCCCGTGCCGGTCATGGCCTTCCACGGCGACGCCGACCCCATCGTCACCTACGAGGGCGGGGGTCTCAACGCCGCCACCATCGCCAACATGCACTACTGGAAGGGCGACATCCCCGCCGACGTGCCCGAGCACGAGGGCGTCGACGTGGCCATGGACAACTGGGCCGCCCACAACGGCTGCGAGCCGGGGCGGGTCGAGGAGCGGGTCTCCCCCGAGGTCCTGCGCTTCACGTGGGAGGGCTGCGAGGCCGAGACCGTCCTCTACGTGGTCGAGGGCGGCGGCCACACCTGGCCCGGGCGGCCCACGCCGGGCTTCGAGGAGCAGTTCGGGCCCACGACGCTCGACATCGAGGCCACGCCGTTGATGTTCGAGTTCTTCCTCGGCCCGCCGGACGAAGCCTGACCAGCTCCCTCGGTCCTGGTCAGGAGGCGGGCGGGGGCCCGAGGACGCCGTCGACGAGCGCGTGGATGGTGGCGAGGAGGCGGTCGCCGGCCCGGTTGTCGGGCGCGGCCATGTCGTCGATGACGAGACCCTGGACGGCCAGCACCACGAGATCGACCAGGCCGGCGAGCTCGTCAGGATCACCGAGGCCGTCGGGCAGGGCGAGGCGCGAGAGCTCGTGAAGGCTGGCCACGTGGGCCCGCACCACCGGTTCGAGGCTGGCCCGCAGCACGGCGTCGGTGCGGGCCGCGGTGTAGAGCTCGAAGGCGGCGCCCAGGCGCTCGTCGTGCATCTGGCGCCACAGCAGGTCGACCGCCAGGTGGGCACTGCGCTCGTCGGGCCGCACCGCCTCGACGTCGCGGGCCCAGTCCGCGCGGAGGGCGGCGAAGAGGTGGTCGATGGTGGCGGTCCAGAGGTCGGCCTTGGTGGCGAAGTGCTTGAACAGGGCACCCTGGCTGGTCCCCGCCCGCTTGACGACCTCGGTGGTGGTGAACCCGGCGACGCCGACCTCGACCAGCGTCTCCAGCGCCGCCTCGAGGAGGGCCTGGCGGGTGGCGGCGCGGCGCTCCTCCTGCGTGCGACGAGGCGGGCGGGCGTCCGGGCTCACCCGTCGATCATGCCGCCTGCACGGCCTCCGCCGAGACCGATGAGCCCGTGACCGGTGCGGCCGCTGCATCGGCCCCCGTCGCCGGCGCCCAGCCCGGCCCCCGGAACACGTAGCCCAACCGCTCGGACCACGTCCGCGCGCTGCGCAGGTCGCGGGCGATGGCGAAGTACTCGTGGAAGGCGATGACCCCGAGGTTGAACGATCGGATGTCCTTCGTGAGGCCGTACCGCACCCGGGCGCCCTCCCGCTCGAAGGTGCCGAAGAGGCGGTCCCAGACGATGAGGATGCCGCCGTGGTTCTTGTCGAGGTAGTTGCCGTTGGAGCCGTGGTGCACCCGGTGGTGCGATGGCGTGTTCATGACCGCTTCGAACCACGCCGGCATCCGGTCGATGGCCTCGGTGTGGATCCAGTACTGGTACAGCAGGTTCAGGCCGCCGGCCACGAAGATGAGCCACGGCTCGACACCGACCAGCGCCAGCAGGGGGAAAGTGACGAGGGTCAGGAACGGCGTCCACGGCTGGCGCAGGGCCGTCGACAGGTTGTAGCGCTCACTCGAGTGGTGGTTGACGTGGCCGGCCCAGAAGAAGCGGATCTCGTGCTCCCACCGGTGGGTCCAGTAGTAGAGGAAGTCCCAGCCCACCATGGCCACCACCCAGGCCCACGCCCCGTCGAGCTCCGTCAGGCGGAACCGGTACAGGAAGACGGCCAGCGCGCCCGACAGGGCGGCGTACACCACGCCGATGACGAGCGAGCCGGCGCCCATGGCCAGGTTGGCCACCGTGTCGCGGCGCTCGTAGCCGAGGACGTCGCGACCGGCTGATCTCTGGCGGGGCAGCGCCACCGCCTCGACCCCGATGCCCACGAGGTACACCGGGACCGACACCAACAACACGATGAGGTGCTCCATGCGGTGACGGTAACACTTAGAAAGTGACTTGTCACTATCTTTGTTGGAAAGCTCCCTGCCCTCCACCGACGGTCGTTGGCTGCTGCGCAGGCTGAGGTCGTGGTCCTCCCGGGCAGGGCCGTAGGTGAGCCCGACTCGTCGGCTCTCAAGGTCGCAGTTGTGCTCCTAGCAGTAGCGACATGCTGGCGCTTGCGCCGGTCAACCGGCTGACGGATCGGCGGTAGGCCGACGCTCGTCGAAGGACGATCGGAGCAAGAGAACAAGAGAAGGGGAGCGAGCGCCTTGCGGGCATCCGCGTGCACCGGCGCTATCAGCGTGCCGCGCTCCCACCCCGGCTGGCCGGGCCAAGGGTGGAGAGGCACCCAGTCCGAAGGCTCTCCGAATCGCCCGTCGTTGCCGTGCCGAGCGCTCAGCGCCCGCATCGCGTGCGCCTGCGCCAGGTCAGCAAGACGACGGGCTGGCGATTGATGCCCGCAGTACGACTAGCCCTCCAGCCTGCACCGAGACCTCCACCTCATTGGTTTGGGACGCGAATCGCTTCTCGAAAATCAGGTAAACCCCGGGAGGCGGAGCATCGACGGGGCTTGACCGTACCGGCTCCGCGCGGATTTCATCCCAGCCGCCTCGCCGCAGGCTGTCCTCTAGCTCCGAGACGGCCTGTGCCTCAAGATCTCGCACTGCGAACCGCCGCTCAATATATGGTTCGGTCTCATCAGAACCGTCACTAGTGCACCTCGTGCGTTCAGTAGTGTCCAGCAAAAGGGCATCCTGTGGGATTACACGAAAGACCGCATCCGTGCGCAGCTCTGCGAATTCATCTGATGCGCCGTCACTTTGCTCAGCGGATAAGTATGCCCTGATGAGTAGTGCTGTGGCTAGCAGCGCTACTACGGCTAGAAGAGCTGCCAGCCAGCGCCGCGTCATGGTGACCCTGCGGTCCTCATAGGCGACAAACTGATGTCTCGATCCGTGGCCGAACTCGTCGCCTGACTCACGAGTCGGTCACCTTGCATTTACGAGTTAAATCGGTGTCCACGATTCGGCGCACCCAATACGGCCCTTCCACCGAGGCCATGAGACCTGATGTTACTGCAGACCTTCCGACTACAACACTTACGGCTAGTCCAGCACCATCATTGTGAACATCCATTTGGCGGCCACATTGGTCTTGGTCTCGGATGTTCTCATGCGCAGCAAGAAGATATGCTGCACTACCCAAGCCATAACGCTCGGCCACATGGAAGCTCCAGAGCGCGTGCTGAAAGGCATTCGCTGGACCAAGACCACTGCCAGTTCCGAACTCGATAGCAGCATTCAGCGCTGATCGGTATGCCGCCTCAATATACCCACCACAGTCAACCTGCAGTAGATCGATGCAGACGAACTGCTCAGTCGCGTTGAGCTGGAATCGGGGCACGCCGTGGTAGTCGTAGTTCGGACTATCATCTGCAGCAACCCAACTCGCGAGTGCCACATAGGTCGACTGCACCAGGCCTCTTGTCACGGGCAGTACGGCCTTGATCAACTGAAGGATGGTCGCATCCGGAGCAACTCTCGGCATCACGATTCCCACGCACCTGGCAGGACCCCCAATGCCCAGCGCGCCAAGCCCGCATCCAATCTGTCGGCCACCGAAGATCGAATCACTCGCTCGGAGCCCGAGGGGGTCCGTACGGTTGGTGGGGTCGTTGTTGGCGTAGGGGTAGGGGTTGCCGACTGTCGGGGTGCCGTCGACGCTGTCGAGGGGGTCGGGGGTGGTGAAGGTGCCGGTGGTGGGGTCGTAGTCGCGGTTGCGGAGGTGGATGAGCCCGTCGAGGTGGAGCTCGGCCCGGTAGCCGGGCCACATCGGCGAGTCGGGTGGATGGCTGGGCGTCCCGTAGGGGCCGTAGCCGACGGGGGCGGCGGCGTCGGGTGCGGGCAGGGTGGAGCCGTCGTAGTTGTAGCTGTAGAAGCCGAACGCGACGGTGCTGTTGTTCACGAGGAACTCGTAGCCGACGCGTTCGTTGCCGAACACGCTGCGGCTCCAGGTGTCTTCGCCGAGGTAGTTCTCGAGCACCTGGGGAACGGCCCGGGTGGGGTCCCAGGTGAGGTCGAAGTCGTGGTCGTCGGTGCTGACCCCGGTGAGGCGGCCGTCGCCGTCGTAGGTACGGTCGGTGATGGCCGTCCCACTCGCCGTCTCGTGCTCGATGGTGGTGGGCAGGCCGCGTGGGTCGTAGGTGGTGGCGTCGGTGTCGGTGCCGTCGGTCACCTGGGTGCGGCGGCCGTCGTCGTCGTAGGAGTAGGTGGTGTCGGCCCCGGCGCCGGGCGGGTCGACCAAGGTGATCTGGCCGAGGTCGTTCGACGTGTAGCCCGTCACCGCTGAATCAACGGTCTCTGTGAGGCGAACCCCGCGAGGGTCGTAGGTGTAGCCGGTGGTCGACGCGTAGCTGTTGGGGCCGGTCACCGCCCGGGAGAGCAACTGGCCGGCCTCGTCGTAGGAGTACTCCGCCGTGTAGCCGTTGGTGTCCTCGCTGGCGCGCCGTCCATCGTGTCGCCAAGCGAGCCCCGTCTGGATCTGTTGGCTGGCGATGCCCCATTGCTCGTACGAGGTCGCCAACGGCCCACGGTTCGCTGGGTACCCCCAGTTGCGGTCACCGACCTCATTGTTCAAACCAGCGTGGGTGACGCGGCCGTCGTCGTCGTAGGAGTAGTTGGCGGCAGGCCACCACATGTCGATCTGGGGCACGTACACGTCGGAGTTCGTCATGCGGCCGAGTCGATCGTGCCTGCCGCGCAGGCTGAGCTCGTGGTCCTCGTGGGCGGGATTGTAGACGAGCCCGACGGGTCGGCCCTCGAGGTCGTAGGTGTACCGGTAGCTATAGCTGGCGTTGTGGACGCCTGGCATCGTGAAGTCGGTGATCTGCCCGGTGCGATCCCACGTGTAAGTGGTGTCGCCCTGGGGGTCGGTCATCTGGGTGCGTTGACCGTGGTCGTCGTACCACTGCTCCACCGTCACGTCATCCTCGCCGAGAGTCGACGTCGTTGTGTGGACCAGCCCGCTCGCCCAGTAGGTGCGGGCCTCTACCCGGCCGCTCGGGCGGGTGATCGCCGACAGCCGTCCGGTCTCACCGTTGTCGTCCGCATACGAGTAGAGGGTGGGACCGGCCGCACCGGTTCGGGACGCCCCGGTCACATGGTCGTCGAGGTTGTACTCCCAGGTCTCGCCGACGCTGTGCACGCTTCCTGCCGGGGTGTTGCGAGCCGACGTGGTGCGGTGGGTGCGGTTGTTGCGCCCGTCGTAGCCGTAGGTGACCACGCAAGCTGACGCGCAGCTACCTTCGGCCCGAGGATCGGCGACGGTGCGCAGGGTGCCGTCCGAGTAGTAGCTGTAGACCGTCGCTGGATAGCTGGTGTCTGCCGGGTCGTGCGCTTCGGTGCTGGTGGCGAGCTCACCGCGGTCGGTGTAGGTGCTGGTGGCCACCGCGGTGCCGGTCCCGGTCGGCGACGGCGTCGTGGTCGACACGACCCGCCCGGCCGGGTCGTAGGCGTAGCTGCGGGTGGCACCCCCGGGGGAGGTCTCGGATTCCACGCGCCCGTCGGCGTCGTAGTCGGTGTGCGCGGCGGGCCCGCCTGGGGCGATCACGTCGGTCTGTTGACCGGCGTCGTCGTAGCGGTACCGGGTCACGGTCGGGCCGAAACCCTCGGTGGTGGTCTCCACCTCGGCTGCCTCGCCACCTCCGTCGAGCTCACCTACGTCGCCCCGCTCCGAGGCCCACGTGACGGTATAAGGGCCGCCGTCATCGCCGGTTACTGTGAGGTCGCCGTCGAACACGTTAGGGAGGTCCAACAGCGCGTCCTGCAACGCCGAGGCAGGGGCGTCTACGGACACGGCGTCGGTCTCGTGTCCCTCGAACTCGAGGCGGAACGTGCCGCCCGGGGCGATCACCGTGACGATCTGGACCTCGGCTGTGTCGTCGCCCCACTCGTAGCTGGCCGCATCGACCGGGGGGTGGACCTCGGCGGCGAGACGGCCGGCGTCCGTGTAGCGGTACTCGACCACCCGGTCGGTGTGGTCCCACTGGGCGGGGTCCGCTTCGTCCGGGGCGTCGTCGTCGCCGTTCAGGTCAGTGATCTCGTACTGGACGCGGCCTGCCTCATCGTAATGGGTCCAGGTGCGGCGCGCGTCGGCCCCGTCGCCCTCGACCGTTTCGATCACCCGATCGGCGCTGTCGTACTCGTAGTGGGTGTGAGCCCGCACGGCGTTGTCGTCCTGGTCGACGTCTCCCTGAGGGCCCCACACGTCGGTGACCCGGCCCCGCAAGTCGTAGTCCGTGGTCCCCGTCTTCGCCGGGTCGTCAGGATCCTCGCTGTCGGTGCCGGCGGTGGTCTCGGTGAGCCGGCCGCTCTCGTCGTACCGGTAGAAGGTGAGAACCCCTTCGGGGCTCGAGGTGCGCTCGAGACGGCCGAGATCCGAGTAGGTGTGGGTGGTGGTGGCGAGCGGGTCGTTCTCGGAATCAGAGGAGTCCCCGACCTGTTCCTGTACGAGGTTGCCCGCCGCGTCGTAAGTCGACACCCGGATATCGGGAGCCGACTCGTCGCTGTGGTCGGGGTCGGGTTCGGTCTCGGTATCGGTCCACCCGCCGCCACTCAAGTAGTCGCGCTCGTAGGTCCACACCTTGTCCGCCTGGTCGGTGCGGGTGTGGAGGGAGCCGTCGAGCCAGTACGTGTAGTGGATCGTCGGCCCCGCCGGGGGCGTGGACCCGAACTCACACGAGGACGCTCCGCACGTCCGCGACACCTGCACCGGCCCGATCTCCTCGCTCACCCGGCCGGCGCCGTCGTAGACCGTCCAGGTCTCGTTGCCCAGCGGGGTGCGCACGACCTGTGGCCGACCGGCGGCGTCGTAGCCGAAGTACGTGGTCTGCACGCCGGCCTGCCCCATGTCGTCATCGATCGTCGAAGCGAGCAGTTGCCCCGTGGCGCCGTCCCACGAGTAGTCGGTGCGCACCCCGTCCGCGTCCTCGGTGAACGACGGCAACCCAGGTCCCGCGGTGTCAGGTCCAATCTCGGTGGTGGCCTCGGCGTCGGTACCGGCCGCCGTGGTCACCGAGGACGGCGAGAACTCCCCGGGCACGCACGGATACCCGGCGTCGGTGTCGGCGCCGTAGGTGTACTCGGTGACCGTGCCGTCCGCCGCGGTGACCGAGAGCACCCGGGGGTCGCTCGAGGTGGACTCGTTGCAGTACGTGGCGCCGATCCACCCCTCGGTCGTGTGAGCGATGTCGGGGTCGGGAAGATCGACCCGCGTCAGCCGCCCCGCTGTGTCGAACGTCGGGTCCGTGCGCGCCCCCGAGCGGTCATCGGTCTGGTCGAGCTGATCGCGCAACCACGTCCACGACGCCGACTGGTTGAACGGGTCCTCCACCGCCAAGAGACGCCCGTCGACGTCATGGAAGTACTTCACCGTCTCGACCGATCCGTCGCCGTCGTCGTGGGTGACCGTGGTCAGCGCGGTCTGAGTCGACGAGTTGAACTCCTCGTAGTCGAACGTCGCGACATCCCCGCTGGACAGCACCTGCTCGACCACCCGACCCTGGTCGTCGTAGTCGTTGTGGATGCGTTGCACATCGACGCTCTCGGCAACGGCGGTCGTGATCGTCTCGAGCTGGTGCGTCGTCGGGTAGTAGGTGAAGGTCTCGCCGCCCGGATCCTCGGTCGCCAGGTGCGGCTGCGACGCCCACACCAGCCGCCCGTCCTCGTACAGGTAGTCGACCTCGGCGCCGTCAGGCCCAGTGGCCGTGTCGATCAGCCCGTCCGCGTTCGAGTCCGCGAACCCGATCGAATAGGCCTCGCTCGACCCATTGTAGGCGACCAGGCCGCCAGCGGTGTAGGGCGCGGTCATCTGGTAGGTGACGTCCACCGAATGGCCCTGCCCGTCGTCCTTGCCGAGCAGGCGACCGTCGAGATCGAAGGTCCACAACTCACCACTGTCGAACAACACCGTCCGGGTGGATGCACCGGTGTCCTCGGTCACGGTCGCGTACAACTCAACCGGGCCGAGCCAAGTGAGAGCGTGCTCTGGATCAGGGGTGAACGTGACCCGCCGGCCGTCCTCGGTGCGCAACTCGAGCCCCCACGGCATCTCCCGGAGCGAAACGTCCAGCGGCGTCGTCCAACCGACCCCCAGTACCCCGACCCGCTGCGAGACCGGGTCCGGCACCGACAACTCATCCATGGCGTTGTAGGTCCGGGACCACTCCAAACCGTAGGACCCGCCGGGTGCGGCAAGGTCGACGGTACGGTCGTAGAAGCTGCCGGTCCCGGTGTTCACGGGGTCCGCCGCCGAGCCTCCAGTGGGCGACACCCCCAGCATGTTCGCCAAGCGGGTGCTGATCGTCCCCAACGCCACCGAGAAGCTCGCTCCCCCGGCACTCACCATCGTCATGTGGTTCATGCCGACTGTCCGCGTCGGGACGGGCCGCGCGAACTCCTCCGGGTTGTCATCCCGATTCCCGTTCGCCAGCCCACCGAGGTAGTCGTGCCCCCACGACCACAACCGGCCGCCGCTGTCGATCGCAAGTGAGATCCCCGCACCCGCGCTCACATCGACCACGCCAGAGATCCCCGCCTGCACCGGATCCTCCTCGAACTCGGAGGTCGTGCCGCCACCCAGTTGCCCCATGAAGTTCCCGCCCCACCCCCAAACGGTCCCATCGTCGAGCAGCGCCAGGCTGTGATCCACACCGACCGAGAAGTCGACCACCTCACCGGCCAACCCCGTGATCTCGGTGGGTGTTGCTGTGAAACCCGAGACTCCCTCGAGACCGTTCATGTACCCCCACGCCCACAGAGCCCCATCGGCATCCAAGGCGAGCGTCTGGTACATCGGGTTGTTGCCACCGTTCGTGCCAGTGCTGACCTCGACGATGTCACTCAAGCCCGCTACTTGCACCGGCTCGTCGAGGCACGGGTACGACGTGTCCGGATCGTCACCCGTCGGGTGGCCCCAATGCCACACGGTCCCGTCGTCGAGCACGGCCAACGACTCCTCGCCCGCCGCGATCGAGACGACACCGTCCAGATCAGGCACCGGTCCCGGATCCTGGCCGCTCGTCGTCTGACTCCCACGACCCAGCTGTCCGCAATCGTTGCGGCCCCACCCGACGACGGTCCCGTCGTCGAGGAGCGCCAACGAGTACTCACGGCCGGCCGTCACCCTCACCGCATCCCCGCCGTCGTAGGCAAGACCAGGAGTGCTGCGAACCCCCGGTCCCGCAGCAGCGACCTCGCGATAGGCGTTCTTCCCCCACGCCCACACGTCACCATCCTCCCGAACGGCCAGGACGTGATCGTGTCCAGCCGAGACGTCGGTGACGTCACCAGGTAGGTGGACAGGTAGAGCCAACGAGGTCGAGTTCAGCTCACCCGGGTTGATCAACGACGCCGTACCCACACCCAGGTAACCCCTCCCGTTGTAGCCCCAACTCCACGCAGCGATCGGGTCCACCGGCACGTCCGGCGGCTCCGCACCAACAGGACCGACCGCGGACACAGGCGTCGGAACCCAAGACAACATCGTCGCCCCCAGACCCATCAGCGCGCACAACGCACCCAGTCGCAGTCGTCCCGCCATCACAAGCCTCCCCCGTTGCTCCGACACCCTCCAGGCCCGCGACCGAGGTGCTCGCCGCCGCAGTACATCCTCATCACCGCTCTGCGTCGCGGCATTCCGCCACCCCGTCAGCCATCTCGGCCGCCGCATCCATGTCGGAGTCGTCTCCCGTCCCTGTCACCGCCGCGGTCACCCCCACCCGTTCCGTCGCCGAGAGACCGAGGAACACGTCCGTCAAGCACGCCTGCTCCGCCGCTCCCCCGCCGCCCCCGAGCTGGCCGGCAAAGACGTCCGCCAACTCGAGCGCGCGCCCGCAGTCCGCCACCAACGATGCCGCTCGACCCGCCACCCCAGCTCCCGAACCGGTCAGCACCGCGGCCAACTCGGGCTGCTGCTCCAGCCGCAGGCGCACACACCGGCGCTCGGGGCCCGACATGTCCTCCGTCTCGACCACCACCTCGACCGCCGAGTCCACCAACGCTGCATCCGTCACCGCATCCGGCTCTGGCTCCCCGAAGGTCGGTGACGACCCTCGATCGCCGCCCCCGTCGCTATTGCACGCGGCGCACCCGACGACCAGCATCACCGCAAGGAGCCATCCCCAACGCAGCCGAGCCTCTGCTGCCGCGTCCGATTCCTTCACCAGATGACCCACCCGCCCGCCGCCGCGCCCATCATGAGAGGGAACCCCCCCCCCGCCGCGGAAGTCAATAGACAGCCGCGTACAGCGACGAGCAGCGGCGACGCTGCCGCCGGCCGGGCCAGCGAGGTTGCCTTGCCCTCAACACCCGCAAGTCGTCGACATCGCCGAGGTGCCCGCCGCGACCGGAGGACCTAGCGGCCCCGCGGCATCGGCCACCAGCCCGGCCGCGGGGAGGACCACGTCAGGGTCGCCACCGCACACGCGTCGATCGATGGCCAGTCACTGGCGACCGCGCCCCATCAGGCCGCCGCCTGTCAGGCGTCGAGGAAGGCGCGGAACCAGTGGCCGGAGTCCTTCACCACGCGGGCCTTGGTGGCGAAGTCGACGTGGACGAGGCCGAAGCGGGGGCGGTAGCCGAGGGCCCACTCGAAGTTGTCCATGAAGGACCAGTAGAAGTAGCCGTCGACGGGCATGCCGTCGGCCTTGGCCCGCGCCACCGCGCCGAGGTGCTTACGCAGGTAGTCGATGCGGCGCAGGTCGTGGACGCGGGCGCCCTCGCCCTCGCCCTCGACCTCGTCGGGGAACGAGGCCCCGTTCTCGGTGACCACGATCCGCGGGCATCGGTCGTAGCGGGCGACCACCTCGATGGCGTCGTAGAGCCCCTGGGGGTTGTTCCAGTGGCCCATCTGGTCACGGTCGGTGCCCTTGGGGAGGGGCAGGCGCAGCGGCAGGCCGCCGAGGACCGGGACGGGGAGGGCCCGCATCGCGGAGTAGTACTGGGCGCCGATGAAGTCGAAGTCGACCGTCATCGCCTCCTCGTCGCCCGGGCGCACGTTGCGCTCGATCTGGGCGACGAACGGGCCGGCGTCCTGCGGGTAGCCCATCCCGAAGTTGGGCTCGAGGAACACGCCGTGGGCCATGGCGTCGGCCTTGCGCCTCGCCTCCTGGAACAGGCCCATCGGGCTCGACGTGTGCATCGGGCTGATGACGTGGGTGGTGCCCACCGTCGCGTCGGGCACACGGGCGCGGATGGCCGACGCACCGGCCGCCTGGCAGAGGTTCACGTGGTGCACCGCCGCCGCCGCACCCTTGAAGCTGAGGATGCCGGGGGCGTGGGCGCCCATCAGGTAGCCGCCGTACACGAAGGACAGCGGCTCGTTGAAGATCATCCAGTGCTTCACCCGGTCGCCGAGGCGGTCGGCGAGCACGCCGACGTACTCCTCGAACCAGCCGACGACGTCCCGGTTGGCCCATCCCCCCTTGTCCTGCAGGGCCTGGGGCAGGTCCCAGTGGTAGCAGGTGAGCCACGGCGCCATGCCGTTGGCGAGGGTGGCGTCGACCACCCGTGAGTAGAAGTCCAGGCCGGCCTCGTTCACCCGGCCGGTGCCGTCGGGCAGGATGCGGGGCCACGACACCGAGAAGCGGTTGGCGTCCACGCCGAGGCCGCCCATCACCTCGAGGTCGGACTCGTAGCGGTGGTAGAAGTCGCAGGCCTCGTCGCCGTTCTCCCCCGTCAGCACGGTGGGGATGGGCCGCCGGGTGCGGTGGGTGAAGGTGTCCCAGATGGAGGCGCCCTTGCCGTCCTCGTCCCACGCGCCTTCGATCTGGTACGACGCGGTGGCGACGCCCCACGTGAAGTCGTCGCCGAAGTCGCTGGCGGCGAGGCCGAAGAGGTCGGGCGCGGTCTGCTCGCTCATGGCGGTGACCGTACTGCCGACGGGGTTTGGATGGAGACAGCGACCCTGCGACCGACGCACGCCCGTCTCGCCCGCCTCGCCGGCGCCTACGCCGGCCCGGAAACGGTGTACAACGAGGCCGGCGGGGCCGTGGGCGAGGCGACGGGACGCTTCCGTACCAACATGGGCCTGGGCGGGCACTTCCTCGTCATGGACTACCAGCAGGAGCAGTTCGGCTCCATCACGCGCCTCGTGCACGCGGTGCTCGGCTTCGACGCCGCCAGCGACCGCTGCACGCTCCACTGGTTCGACGACCACGGCGAGGACCCGGGCAGCCCGGCCCTCGGCGACTGGCACGGTGACGACCTCGTGTTCGAGCGCGTCACCACGCGGGGCAGGGTGCGCCTCGCCTTCGGCGCTCCCCTCGCCGACGGCGACGCACTCACCCTGCGGGCCGAGTCCTCGATCGACGGCACCAACTGGTCGCCGGCGATGCAGGGCACCTACCGCCGGGCCAACTGGGACCGCCGCAGCCGCTGAGGCCCGCCCGACGCGATCGTCGGACGGGACCCCGAAGCGCCGCCCTCGGGATCAGCAGGCGCACTCCAGGACGTCGCGCGGGTCGGGCAGGGTGATGCCGGCGGGACCCACGGCCACCAGGCCCTCCCCCGGGAGGGTGATGGACCGTCCACCTTCCCGGCCCGGGTGCATCACCACCACCCGGGCCCGCTCGGGCTCGGCCAGCAGCAGGCTGCCGCGCGGTTGGGCGCTCATGGCCTGCACCGCGGTGCGGGTCGTCCAACCCCGCAGGACCGTCCCCGCGTCGGCGTCGACCACGTCCACCCGTGGGCGGCCCTGCCCGCCGGAGCCGGCCACGTACACGGCGCCGTCGGCACCCACGGCCGCGGCGGTCGGCCAGCGTGGGCCGAGCTCCTCGTGGACCGGCCCCACCATCAAGGTGTCGGTCGCGACGGTGACCACCGTCGAGCGACCGCCTGAGCTGAGGCCGTCGAAGCCGGGATCCACGACGGCGAGCGTCCCCCCGTCGGGGCTGATGGCCATCGGGCCGGTCGCCATGGCCTCGACGCCGATCGGGTCGGGCAGCAGCAAGCAGTGGGCCCAGCCCTCCTCCAGGTCGAGGATGTGGACGAAGGCCCGTCCCCGCTCGGTGTCGGTGCCGTGCAGCCCGTCGGGCACCCCGGCAGGAACGCTGTAGAGCGTGTAGAGGCGGCTGCCGTCGGGGGCCATCACCCGACCCCGGGCCGAGCCGCCCATGACCGCGCCCGGTCGGATGTCGACGCTCTCCACCCCGCTCACGTCGCCTGTGGCGAGGTCGAGCTGGCGCACCTGGTACCCCGTGGGCGCCTCGGCGGGGACGTACTTGATCAGGTACAGCCGGTCCCCGTCACGGGAGAAGGCCTCGGGCTCGTAGTTGCCCCGCAAGGTGTGCGCCTCCACCTCGGCGCCCCGTCGGGCGATCGAGAGGGTCGTCTCGGTGCGGGGCGCCGGGTAGCCGGAGGTGGTAGACGACCCCGCCACCGTCCCGGCCAGCACCACGGCCCCGCCGTCCTGGGACGCCACGATCGGTGACAGTCCGGCGGCGACGGGCTGGCGCCACTGCTCGTCACCCGTGCGGGCGTCGAGGGTCACGAGCGAGGCGCCGCCACCGGGGCCCGGGACGGCCTGGAAGAGGAGGCGACCGTCGATGCTGCCGACCGCCCGCCGGGCCGAGACCGCCACCTCGGCGCGGTCCACGTCCACACTGACGACCCGGTCGCCCGATCGAGCGAAGGCGAGCGGCGACGGCACCACCGCGGCCCGGGGTCGGACGCTCGCACGTTCGCTCGCCGCCACCGTCCCGAGGCCGACGATCACGCCGGCCACCAAGAGGGCGACCAGGCCCACCATCCCCGTTCGCACCACCACCGTCGATCGCTGCACGGCCACCTCCTCGTCGTCGGGACGCTCGGTCCACGTCATCCGCCCTTCCCAGGAGGAGACGCCGGCCGGGGCCCCGGAGTTCGCTTCGGGATCCGGAAGGTCCGCGTCGAACCATCGCGGCGCCCGGAGCGTCTCCTCTCGCGTGGACGCGCGACGCACAGGTGCCGGTGGACAGGCCCGGGCCGGGACGACACGATGACCCCAGGCGCTCCCGTGGGGTGCGCCGGTGAGGGGACGGCGCGTGGAGGAGCCCTCCGAGGGGCTGGTACGGGCGGCGGCAGCGGGCGACGACGACGCGTTCGCCTCCCTCGTGCACCACTACGAGGACCACGTGCGGCGCTTCCTCGTGCACTTCCTCGGCGACGCCACCCTCGCCGAGGACGTGGCCCAGGACACCTTCGTGCGCGTCTACCGGGGGCTGCCCTCGTTCGCGTTCCGGTCGGGGCTGTCGTCGTGGGTCTTCCAGATCGCCCGCAACTGCGCCGTCGACGCGCTCCGCAGCCGCCAGCGCCGCGACCGCGTCGTCACCGCGGTCACGCCCGCCCGTATCGAGGAGGGCACGTCCCGCGACCCGGTGCCGTCGGCCTCGGCGGAGCTGGCCGCGGCCATCGCCAGTCTGAGCGACAAGCTGCGGGAGGCCCTGCTGCTGGTCGAGGTCTACGGCCTGACCTACCGGGAGGCCGGCGAGGTGCTGGGCACGGCCGAAGGCACCGTCAAGAGCCGGGTGCACCAGGCTCGGCGCCAGCTCGACCGCTGGATGGCCACCGAGGAGGCCGCCCGTGACGTGTGACCACGTCCAGGAGGTGCTGTCGGCCGCCTTCGACGAGGCTCCGGGCGACGCGCCCGGCGACGGGACCGAGGTCGCCGAGGCCCGCCGCCACGCCGACACGTGCCCCGAGTGCGCCCGCTTCGCCCGCCACGCCGGGGCGGCCAGGGCACTCCTGCGCCCCGCACCCCGCGAGCTCGGCACCTCCGGTCATCCGGACGCCCCGTCCCCCCTCGCCGCGGCGGTGCTGGCCCGGGTCCGCCGCGAGGACGCCGCTGACGGCCAGGAGGGCGAGGGCGCCGAGGTCGGGACCGTCGCTGGCCGCCGGGCGCGCCGGCGGCCCGCCGCCCCGCGGCGGCGTCACCTCCCGGCGGCGGCGGTGTTCGTCGCCGCCGCCCTGGGGGCCGCGCTCCTGGTGCACACGTCCACGTCCCCCGAGGGACCCGGGGTGGCCGAGGCCGACCTCGCCGACCGGGTCGACGCCGCGCAGCACGCCGTCCACGACCTCGACGCACGGCTGACCGTGGTCGAGCACGGCTGGCACCCGGCGGTCCCCGAGCGCCGGTTCGACGGGCGCCTCGGCTACGCCGCCCCCGAGACCCTGCGCCTCGAGCTGCGTGACCACACGGAGTACCCCGCCGGCGCCTGGCGCCCCAACGACCTGAACCTCACCGTCGACGAGGACACCTGGACGGTCACCGGCCTCGTCGACTGCCCCAGCCCGGCGCAGCCCGACTGCACGCCCACCGCCGGCGAGCACCGCACCCTCGTCGGTCGGGAGCCGTTCTCCGCGGCGGCGCCCGCGCCCCTCGAGCTGGTCATGCCGGTCCAGAGCTTTGCGCTCACCGGCGCGCTCGAGACCCTGCCGCCGGCCGAGGTCGACGGACGCCCGACCATCGGCATCGAGACCACCGCGGCGCAGGTCGGCCCTCTCCTCGACGCGCTCCGCCCCACCGGGAACCTCCGCGAGGCCCATCCGACCGACCCGGTGCGCCTGCGACTCGACCGCGACACGCTGGTCCCCCTGCGCGTGACGGTGCGCGCCGGGGACGATCCCGAGCGCGCCGCGTGGGCCGCCGATCGCGGGTACACCGACGTCGCCGGCCGACCCGTCCTCGATGTCACCGTCCACGACCTGTCGGTGAACACCGGGAGCGAACCGGCGGTCACCGCCCCGGGCGCGGCGTCCACGTGGCCGCCGAGCGTCTCGGACGGCGGGTTCCGCGACCGCCCGGTGGCCGAGCGCGAGGTGCCCGAGCCGTCGTCGCTCCCCGACGGCCTCACCCCGTACCGCACGGGGCGGACGGAGACCCTCGAGGGGCCCACCGTGTCCACCCGCACGTGGACCGACGGCCGGGCGTGGTTGGCCGTGTCGGCCACGACGTCGTGGCCGGGCGGCCGCCTGTTCGGCGACCTCGGGGGTCTCGTCCGCCGCCTCGACCTCGGACCGGCCGGGGTCGGCTACCTCGGGGAGCGCGGCGATCGCGTGGGCCTGCACACCGAGGGCGTGGACGTGGTGGTCAGCGGCAGCGTGGGCCGGGAGGACCTGGTGGCGGTCGCGTCGCGGCTGGGCCTGCAGGGGGTTGACGTCCCACCGTCGTGGGCCGAGGCGGCCACGGCCGACATCGCCACCGCGCGGGCGGCAATCGACCCGCTGCTCCTGCCCCGGGGCCTCGACGGATTCGGCGCCCCCGCGCTCCGCGTCGAGGGGCAGACGGTGATCGCCGCCTTCACGGGGGCGGGTGACCGGGCCTTCGTCCTGGACCAGGCACCGGCGGCGAAGCTCCCGCCGCCCGTCGTCGCCGGTGACGTCCAGGCGGTCGCCGTCCGGGGGACGTCCGGTCGCTACCTGCCTGCACAGGGGATGCTCGAATGGTTCGAGGCCGACCGGGTCTACCGGCTGCGCAGCTTCAGCCTCTCCCGCGCCGAGCTCGTCGGCGTCGCCGCACTCCTGGAGCCGGGGTGAGGCGCGCGCTGGCGCTGCTGGCGATCGCCGTCCTGGGCGTCCTCGTCGGTGCGGGCGTGACGCTGACGGTCCAGGCCCGGGAGGGCGGCGCCGCGGGCGACGGAACCAGAGCCGCAGCTCGCGAGCCAGTCGACGGGACCGACGCCGCGTCCCCCGACCGAGGCGACCCGGGCGACCCGGGAGCGGGCGCCGAGGTTCCCGCCTCGGCCGGCGCCGCTCCGGTCGGTGCCCACCCACCGACCGTGCTCGTCTGGACGGCGAACGGGCTCGACCCCGCGCTGGCCACGCGAGTCGCGGGACTGGCTGAGGTGGCCCGCTCGACCGTCGTCGAGGGCGACCTGGTGACCGCCCCGGCGCCCGCCGCTCCCGCCGGCATGGTCCTCGGCCTGGACGCGATCGCCGTGGACCCCGCCACCTACCCCCCGTTCGCCGAGCCGGCCGACCGCGACGCGCTCCGGCGCCTCGAGCCCGGCGACGCGGTGGTCGGCGCCACCTCGGCCGAGCTGCACTCGTGGGGCCCGGGGGACGTCGTCGCCCTCACCACCGGCGCCACCGTGCGCGTCACCGCCGTGGTCGCCGACGCCTCGGTGGGGGCCGCCGAGCTGGTCGTCCCCACGGGCGGGGCCGTCGCCGCCGGCATCGACACCGACAGATACGTGCTCGCACGGCCCCGCCGCACCGCCGACGAGACGGCGGCCGCCGTGCGCACGGTGGCGGACCCCGCCCGACCGCCCCGAGTCCGCGTCGAAGGCCAGACGCCCTACCTGCGCCACGGCGACTCGGTGCTCCCCCAGTCCCGGATCAAGGCCACCTTCGGCGAGTTCGCCTACGTCCCCCCGACGAGCGGGCGCGACCTCGTCCAGGACCCGTCCTGGGTGGCCGACGAGATCGTCTCGGCGGACGTTCCGGTGCTGGGTCGGGTCCGATGCCACCGAGACCTCGTGCCTGCCCTCAGCGGCGCCCTGCGCGAGCTCGCCGACCGCAACCTGGCCGGACTGATCCAGAGCTACGACGGCTGCTACAACGCCCGACTCGTCACCGAGGGCGGCTCGATCTCGCGCCATGCCTGGGGCGCCGCCATCGACCTCAACTTCAGCGGCAACCGGACCGGCACGACGTCCATCCAGGACCCGCGCCTCGTCGAGGTCATGGGTCGGTGGGGGTTCGCGTCCGGCGACGGATGGCTCGTGCCCGACGCCGGGCACTTCGAGTACATCGGCCCGCCGCGTCCCTAGGAGCCGGCGGTGCGGCGGGGCACGGGGAAGCGCCGCTCCTCGCACGGGGCGAGCTCGACGACCTCGCCGGCGATGCCGACGGTGATGGGCCCCGCGTTCGGGTGGGCGGTGACCGTGCCGTGCCCGTCCTCCAGGGCCACGGTGACGGAGCTGCCCCGGTAGCCCACGTTGAAGCGCAGCCGGGTGATCTCGGGCGGGAGCGCCGGCTCGATCCACAGCACCCCGTCGCGCGGGGCGACGCCGCCGTAGCCGCGCTGGACGAGGTCGGCCGTGCCCGCCATGGCCCCGAGGTGGATGCCTTCGCGCACCGTGCCGCCGTCGCCGCCGCGGAGGTCGCTCTCCATGGCTTCGCTGAAGAGGGGCCACGACGGCTCGATGCCGGCGCGTACCCTCAGCCAGGTCTGGACCACGCCGCTCAGGCTGCTGCCGTGCGAGGTGCGGGCCAGGTAGTAGTCCGTCGTGGCGCGCAGGACGTCGTGGTCGACGTCATAGCCCAGGTGGCCGAGCAGGGCGATCACCTCGTCGGCCGACAGCAGGTAGAGAAGCATCAGCACGTCGGCCTGCTTCGACAGCTTGTAGGCGTTGGTGGTGTCGCCCTCGGCCTCGAGCACGCGGTCGAGCCGGCGGATGTCCCCGTAGCGCTCGCGGTAGGCGTCCCAGTCGAGCTCGGCGAGCTCGCCGTAGCCCTCGAACTGGCTGATGACGCCGTCGTGGAACGGCACCCGCAACCGGCGGCCGATCTCGTCCCAGGACGCGAGCTCGGCGTCGTCGATCCCCAGCTTCTCGTGGAGCTCGGCGACCCGGTGGTCGGTCAGCACGTCGGCGAGGGCGACGGCCTTGCCGAGCACCCAGGCCGCCATCACGTTCGTGTACGCGTTGTTGCGAAGCCCGGGTCGGTCCGCGCCGGGAACGGCCTCGTGGTACTCGTCGGGGCCGACCACCCCGTCGATGTCGTAGCGGCCGTCCGCAGGGTCGAGCACCGCGGCGCTGGCCCAGAAGCGGGCGATCTCGAGGAGCAGCTCGGCACCGTAGAACGAGAGGAACTCGTAGTTGTGGGTGGCGTCGTAGTACTGCCACACGTTGTAGGCGATGGCGATGTTGACGTGGCGCTGGAGGTGGGAGCCGTCCGGCAGCCATCGCCCCGAGTTGGGGTTGAGGTGCCAGGTCTGGGTCTCCTCCTCGCCGTTGCTCCCGCTCTGCCAGGGGAACATCGCCCCCCGGTACCCCGCCGCCGCGGCCGCGCGGCGGGCCTCGGGCAGGCGGCGGAACCGGTAGAGCAGCAGGCCGCGGGTGAGCTTGGGGAAGCGCAGGTTGAGGTACGGGAAGATGAACAGCTCGTCCCAGAAGATGTGGCCCCGGTAGGCCTCGCCGTGCAGGCCCCGAGCGGGAACCCCGACGTCCAGGTCGGCGCTGTTCTTGGTGACCGTGGCCAGCAGGTGGAACAGGTTCACCCGCAACGCGATCTCCGGCGGCGGCTCCTCGTCGCCGTCGTCGATCTCGATCTCGATGTCGCCCCGCTTCCAGACGTGGGCCCAGTGCACGGCGTGGCGTCGTTCGAGGGTGGCTGCGTCCGGTGCCGCCTGCACGGCCCGCACCGCGTCGATCCCGGTCTCGCTGATGGCCTGGTCCCGAGACGTGAACAGGGCCACCACCTTCTCGACCTCGACGGGATGGCCCTCGACGAGGGTGAGGGTCAGGTCGTGGGCCAGGAAGCCGGGCTCGTGCAGGAGGTGGCGGGGTGGCTCCGGCACGCCCCCGTCGCCGTCGAGCACGCGCGTGCGCGTCGCCACCGCCACCCGCACCTGGGACTGGGTGGTGGCCACCTGGACGAGGAGGGTCTCGTCGTCCACCGCCTCCTCACCGACGGGCAGGAGGTGGGTGGACGACAGCGACCGGTAGCGCTCGACGTTGTCGTTGGTGACCCGACCGTCGACACCCGAGCGCACCACGAGCGGCCCGCTCCAATTCTCGGCCGTGAACGTGGTGACGAGGGCGCCCAGGTGGTGCTCGTCCAGGTGCACGAAGCGACGCTGGTCGACCCGGAGGACCCGGCCGTCGCCGTCCCGGAAGCGCAGGTGGCGGCGCAGCACGGCCCGGTGGGTGTCGAGCTCGACCACGTGGTCGAGCAGGTCGGCCTCGTCCAGGCGGAACCAGTCACCGTCCGCGACCCGAAAGCGCAGCAGGAGCCAGTTGGGCAGGTTGACGAGGCTCTCGTTGGTGACGGCGCGGCCCTGCACGTCGTCCTCGAGGCGGTTGAACACGCCGGCGGCGTACGTGCCGGGGTAGTGCACCCCGTCCGCCTCGGCCTCCGGAGCCGCGCCCCGCACGGAGAAGTAGCCGTTGGCCAGGGTGCACAGCGCCTCCCGACGACCTTCGTCGTCCGGGTCGAAGCCCTCGAAGCGCAGGCACCAGTGGCCCTCGGGTGGTAGCTCCGGGATGATCCCGCCGCCGACGGTGGTCATGGTCGTTCCTCTCTACCCGCCGGGCCCGGGACGAGCGCCCGGTTCCGGGTCCCCCTCACCCGTCGGCCCCTCGGCCTCGACGTGAAGGTGGTCGAGGTCCGGGAGCACGAGGTGGGCCCCGGCGGCGTGGAGGTGCTCGGCCTGACCCACCCGGTCCACCCCCACCACCAGGCCGAACCCGCCGCGCCGGCCGGCCTCGACGCCGGCGACCGCGTCCTCGACCACCACGGCGGCGTGCGGCGGTACCCCCAGGCCGTCGGCGGCCGTGAGGAAGAGCGCCGGGTCCGGCTTGCCCGCCAGGCCCAGTCGATCGCTGTCGACGCCGTCGACCACCACCGCGAAGCGGTCGAGCAGGCCCGCCGTGGCCAGCACCTCACGGGCGTTGCGGCTGGCCGAGACCACCGCGGATCGGCGGCCGCCGGCCTCCAGCCGGTCGAGCAGGCGGCGGGCGTCGGCGAACGCTCGGACGCCGTCCGCCCGCATTCGTTCGTGGAAGTAGGCGTCCTTGGCATTGCCGAGGCCGCACACCGTCTCGACGCCGGGCTCGTCGTCGGGGTCGCCCTCGGGCAGCTCGATGCCCCGTGCGGCGAGCACACTGCGCACGCCGTCGTAGCGGGGCTTGCCGTCCACGAGAGCGAGGTACTCCCCGACCGGGTCGAACGGCGCCTGCGGCGCGCCACCGGTCGCGGCCCCTGCCCACCGCTCGAAGAACTCGTCGAACAGCCGCTGCCACGCGGCGGCGTGGACCACCGCGGTGTCGGTGAGCACCCCGTCGGTGTCGAAGACAACGGCGTCGAAGCGGCCCAGCGAGCTCATCGCATCCAGTCTCACCGATGGCCGCGGACCGCGGCGGGCACGCCTCGACCGTCGTCGGAGGTGAGACCGTGACGCTGCCGGCGGGCGCGCCGGCGCAGCGCCACCTTCGCGAGCGTGTCGGCGGCGAGCACGGCGGGTGCGGCCGACGCGACGACGAGCCACCCCGCGAGCGGTGGCGGCGCCTGGCCGAGCAGGTCGGCCAGGGGCGCGAACCCGATGAAGGCGGCGGCCAGGAGCACCTCGAACCCGACCGCCCAGAGCAGCAGGCGGTTGCTGGTCCACCCCAGGCGGCCCGGCCACCGGGTGGTGCTGCGGCACGCGAAGGCGTTGGCCATCTGGCCGACCACGACCGCGGTGAACGCGGCCCCGGACGCCATGTCCAGCACGTGCCCCTCGGGGAACGGCTCACCCGGGGACCACCCCATGGCCAGGAAGACGGTCACGAACGCGGTCATCGACACCAGCGCCTCGGTCGGGCCGAGCACCCCGAAGGCCCGGAAGGCGACCGTCGAGTTGATGAGTCGCCCCTCGGACGGCCGCCGGTCCAGCACGCCGGGCGTCGGGGCCTCTCCGCCGAGGGCGACCGCCGGCAGCGTGTCGGTGCCGATGTCGAGGGCCAGCACTTGGAGCACCCCGAGGGCAAGGGGGAAGCGACCCCCGGAAAGGGCCCAGATCACGAAGGGCGTGAGCTCGGCCACGTTGTCGGTGAGGTGGTAGGTGAGGAACCGGCGCATGTTGGCGAAGGTGGCCCGGCCCTGCTCGATGGCGGCCACGATGGTGGCGAAGTCGTCGTCGAGCAGGACCAGGTCGGCGGCATCCCTCGCGACGTCGGTGCCGGAGCGGCCCATGGCGATGCCGATGTCGGACTCTCGGAGTGCCGGACCGTCGTTGACCCCGTCACCGGTCATGGCCACGACGTGGCCGCGGGAACGCAGGGCGCGGGCGATGCGCAGCTTGTCCTCGGGCGTCACCCGGCTGAGGACGATGCCGTCGTGATCGATGAGCGCAGCCAGCACCTCGCTGTCCGCCGGCAGGTCGGCGCCGGTGATCACCGGGTCGTGCGGCCGCCGCAGCCCGACCTGATCGGCGATCGCTCGTGCGGTCGCCGGGTGGTCCCCGGTGACCATCGCCACCGAGATGCCCGCCCGTCGGCAAGCGGCCACCGCGTGGGCGGCGCCCGACCGCGGCGGATCCTCGAGTGCCATCAGCGCGAGCAGCTCGAGCTCGCGCTCGGCCTCCTCGGCGTCCTCCGGCCCGTCGTCGCGACGGCGGGCGACGGCGATCACCCGGAGGCCGCGCGCGGAGAGCGCGTCGAGCGGGCGCTGGGCGTCGGCGGGTGCGGCGCAGCGCGGCAGCACGGCATCCGGTGCGCCCTTCACCAGCACCCACCCGTCGCGGACCACCGACATGCGCCGGCGGCGGGGGTCGAAGGGGAAGATCCGATCGGGGGCCGTCGCCCGGATCGGCTCGGTGTCGACCCCCAGCCGACGGGCGACGACGTCGAGGGCCACCTCCATCGGGTCCCCCTGGGTGACCCACTCGCCGCCGCGCTCGACGGCGTACCCGGTGGAGCACGCCACCGCCGCGCCCGCAGCCACCACCGCCCTCTCCCTGCTGGCCTGGCCCTCGTCCCGCACCTGGCCCACCGGCTCGTAGCCGACGCCGTCGACCTCGACCGAGCCCGACGGCGTCCACACCGCGACCACCTGCATCTCGTTGCGGGTGAGGGTGCCGGTCTTGTCCGAGCAGATGAAGGTGGTGGACCCCAGGGTCTCGACCGACTCGAGGCGACGGACGAGTGCGTGGCGAGCGGCCATGCGCTGGGCCCCGACCGCCAGCGAGAGCGTGACGGTGGGCAGCAGGCCGCACGGCACCACGGCGACGGTGACGCCGATGGCGAAGAGGAACCCGTCGCTCGCGGGTTGGCCGAGGAGCAGCGAGAGGACGAAGAAGACCGAGCCGAGGGACACCGCGATGACGGCGAGCGTGCGAACCACACGCTGGATCTCACGGTGCAACGGGGTGCGGGGACGGGAGGCGCCGGTGGTGAGCTGGGCGATCGACGCCAGACGGGTGTCCGCCCCGATGGCCTCGACGGTGGCGAACCCGGTGCCCTCGACCAGGAACGTCCCGGCGAAGAGCTCCTCGCCCTCGTCCGCGGGCGACGGAACGCTTTCCCCCGTCAGCGTCGACGTGTTCACCAGGATGCCGTGGGCCTCGCCGAGGACGAGGTCGGCCGAGACCCGGTCGCCGGGCTCGAGCCAGACCGTGTCACCGACCACCAGTTCGCTGGCGTCGACGTCCCGGCGCTGCCCGTCCCGCAGCACCGTGGCGCGCCGAGGGAGCAGGTCGCGCAGGCTGGCGGCGGCGCGCTCGGCCCGGTACTCCTGCCCGAACGCGAACACCCCGTTGAGGACGACGACGGCGAAGATGGCGAACCCCAGGGGCACCAGTCCACCCAGCAGGGCCAGCCCACCGGCCACCCACAGCATCAGCGCGAACAGGTTGACGAACTCCGCGCCCAGCTTGCGCCAGGCGGGCACTGCACGCGGCGGGGGGAGCCGGTTTGGCCCCTGGGCCTCCTGGCGCGAACCGGCTTCCACGGCGGACAGGCCCGTCGGCACCTTCCGGGGCACGTCCCCGGCCTGCGTTCCCGTCACGGGGCCATCTTCCCCGCACGGTCGAGGCTCGGCACAGGGTCGATGGTCACGCTGCGCCCTGGGACCTTCTCCCCTTCCCTTCCCCATCGCCAGGGGCTTGAGTGGAGCCACGACGGACGTCGAGTGCAGCTCCCTGCGCCATCGCCCGTCCACCACCTCGCGCCAGATCCGGAGGCACCGCCATGGCCGCTGACCCCCTCGCCCCGCTGGTCCTGCCGCTCGACCAACTCGATCGCCACTCGGTCGGGACCGCCGGCGGCAAGGGCGCCAACCTCGGCGAGCTGCTGCAGGCGGGGTTCCCCGTGCCGCCCGGCTTCGTCGTCACCGCGGGCGCCTACCTACGCGCCATGGACGCCGGCGAGGTCCGCGACGAGCTGCGCACCCTCGTCCCCACCGCCGCCGACCTCGACCCCGACGCTCTCGACGCGCTGGCCGAGCGCTGCCAGGCGCTCGTGCGGGACTCGGGCGTGTCCGGGGACCTGCGGGCCCAGGTCCTCGACGCATACGCCGCGCTCGGCGACGACGTGGCCGTGGCGGTGCGCTCGTCGGCGACGGCGGAGGACACCGCCGGCACCTCCTTCGCGGGCATGAACGCCACCTTCACCAACGTCAGCGGCCCGGAGGCCCTGCTCACCGCCATCACCGACTGCTGGGCCTCCGCCTTCAGCGCCCGGGTCCTCGCCTACCGGGCCAGCCAGCACCTGACCGACGAGCCCGCCATCGCGGTCGTGGTGCAGGAGATGGCCGAGGCCGTCGCCTCCGGGGTGATGTTCACCGCCAACCCGGCCGACGGCGACCGCAGCACCCTCGTCATCGAGGGAGCGCCCGGGCAGGGCGAGGTCGTCGTGGGTGGCCAGGTCGAGCCGGACTCCTACCTGGTGGCCAAGGACACGCTCGACGTGCGCGAGGCGAGGGTCGGCATCAAGAGCCACAAGATCGTGCGGGCGGCGGGAGGCGGCGACGAGACCATCGCGCTCGCCGGCGACGAGCGCACCCGACGGGTGCTCACCGACGACCAGGTGGTGGCCATCGCCGCGCTCGGGCGCGACGTCGAGGCGCACTACGGGTCGCCGCAGGACACCGAGTGGGTCATCACCCCGAGCGGCGAGCTGCGCCTCGTCCAATCCCGACCCATCACGACCCTCGACCAGGGCCCGCCCCCGGCCGCCCCTGAGGCCGGCGGCGCGATCGCCGGCGGCGCGACGGACGCCGCCGGCGCGCTGGTGCGGGGGCTCGCCGCGGCGCCCGGCGTCGCGGTCGGCCGGGCACGCGTCCTGCGCGCGGTGGACGAGGGCCACCGCTTGGAGGACGGCGAGATCCTCGTGGCCCCCATGACCAACCCGGACTGGGTGCCCACCATCCGACGCGCGGCAGGCCTCGTCACCGACGGCGGCGGGATGACCTGCCACGCCGCCATCGTCAGCCGAGAGCTGCGAGTCCCGGCGGTGGTGGGCGCCCGCACGGCGACCACCGCCCTGCGCGACGGCGAGGTCGTCACCATCGACGGCGCCAAGGGTGAGGTGTGGGCCGGCGACGTGTCCGCCTCGCTCCTGGCGCCCCCGACCGTCGCGCCCGGCGCGCCGGTGGCACCGGCCGCCTCGGGTGGCGGCGGCGCCGACGAGCCCCTCGCCACCCGGCTCCACGTCAACCTCGCGATGGCCGCGCACGCCGAGGAGGCCGCCGCCCTTCCCGTCGACGGGGTCGGCCTGCTCCGCGCCGAGTTCATGATCACCGACGCGCTTGGCGGCATCCACCCCAAGAAGCTGCTCGCCGACGGTCGGCGCGAGACCTTCGTCGACGCCATGGCCGCGTCGCTCTCCCAGGTGACCCGCGCCTTCGCGCCGCGTCCGGTCGTGTACCGGGCCATGGACTTCCGCACGAACGAGTTCCGAGGCCTCGAGGGCGGTGAGGAGTACGAGCCCGTCGAGAACAACCCGATGATCGGCTACCGGGGCTGCTACCGCTACGTGCGCGAGCCCGAGGTCTTCGCCATGGAGCTCGAGGTGCTCGCACGGGTGCGGGAGGAGACGCCGAACCTCCACCTGATGCTCCCGTTCGTGCGGACGCTCTGGGAGCTCGAGGCCTGCCTGGAGCTCGTCGACCGCAGCCCCCTCGGCCGACAGCGCGGCCTGCACCGTTGGGTGATGGCGGAGGTCCCCTCGGTCGTCTACCGCATCGGCGACTACGCCCGGGCCGGCATCGACGGCGTCTCCATCGGCTCCAACGACCTCACCCAGCTCGTCCTCGGCGTGGACCGCGACTCCGAGATCTGTGCCGAGCTCTTCGACGCCAACGACGTCGCCGTGCTCGCCGCCATCGGCGCCATCATCTCCGAGGCACGGGCCCACGGGCTCACCAGCTCGCTGTGCGGCCAGGCGCCGTCGAACGACCCCGCGTTCGCGGAGCACCTCGTCCGGTTCGGCATCACGTCGGTGTCGGTCACCCCGGATGCGGCGCTCGCCACCCGACGCGTGCTCGCCGCGTCCGAGCGGCGCATGCTCGTCGAAGCGGCCCGGCAGGCCTAGCCCAGCAGCTTCAGCAACGACGACACCGCGGTGTAGGCGGCGACGGCCACGAGCAGGCCGGCGAACCACCGCAGCAGGGTCTGTGCCGGCAGGCGATCGGCGATGCGGGTCCCGGTCAGCACGCCGGCGAGGGCGGCGACGGCGAAGGGGATCGTGACGGCCCAGTCGACCTCGGTGTGGCCCACCCGGGCCAAAAGCGCCCACGCGCAGTTGATGGCGATGATGAGCAGTGAGGTGCCGATGGCCTTGGGCATGGGAAAGGCCAGCAGCAGCGTGAGCGCGGGCACGATGATGAAGCCGCCACCCACGCCGAACAGGCCGGTGAAGAAGCCCACCGCTGTGCCCGCCGCCACCACCTTGGCCACCGTGGCGGCGTCGAGGCGCAGGCGGACGCCCACGCTCCCACCGCCGGCCCCGCTCCCACCACCGAGGCCCGCCGCCCGCTCGGCGGCCTCCTCGCCGACCCGGGTGCAGGTGGGGCAGCCGGTCAGCATCCGCCACGCGGCGATCACGATGAGCCCGGAGAAGGCCAGGAGCAGGACGTCGGGGTCGAGCCCGCGGTTCAACGCGGAGCCGAGGAACGAGCCACCGACGCCGGCCAGCCCGAACAGGAGGCCGGGACGGACCTCGACCCGACCGGCCCGGAGGTGCTCGCCCATGCCGACCAGGGCGGCGAGGCCGACGACGATGAGCGAGGTGGTCGTGGCCGCCTGCGGGCTCTCCCCCGCGATGTAGACGAGCACCGGCACGGCGAGGATCGAGCCCCCGCCGCCCAGCGCGCCGAGGGACAGGCCGATGAGGAAGCCGAACGGCGAGGTGAGGAGCGCCCTCACGACGAGGTGCCGGCGCCCACCTCGTCACGGCTGAGGTGGGTCATCCACGCGCCGTAGCCCCCGAGCAGATCGGACACCTGGGTGAAGCCCGCCGAGCGGAGCAGGCTGGACGCCAGGATCGAGCGGTAGCCCCCGGCGCAGTAGACGACCGTGGGTGCCTCGGGGTCGAGCTCGCCGAGACGGTCCCGCAGCTCGGCCACGGGGACGTGGCGGGCCCCGTCGATCATGCCCAGCTTCACCTCGCCCGGGTTGCGCACGTCGACCAGGGTGACCTCCCCCAGTGCCGCCTCGAGCTCGGCCGCCGTGACGCGGGTGCTCGTCTCGACCACGTCGGGGTGGGCGAGGAAGGAGGCCACGGGCTCGGCCAAGGCGCCGACGACGGTGTCGAAGCCGATGCGGGCGAGGCGGACCTTCGCCTCGAGCTCCCCGCCCGGGTCGGTGACCAGGACGATGGGGGTGTCGGGCCCGACGACGCTGCCGGCGTACTCCGCGAACCGGCCACCGGCGCCGACGTTGAGCGACCCGGCCAGGTGCCCGATCGAGTACTCGTTGGCGTCGCGCGTGTCGAGCACGGCCGCACCCGCCCGCTGATGCTCGAGCACCGCGTCGAGGGTGAGGGCCTCCGGGGGCTCGGTCTCGTCGAGCAGTTCGCGTTGGCGGCGGTTCAGGCCTGCGTCGAAGGCGAAGTACCCCGGTGCCGAGGGCTGGCCCTCGGTGACGACGGCCACGAACTCCGCCTCGGTCATCGGGGCCAACGCGTAGTTCGTGGCCCGCTGCTCGCCGATGGTGGACTGCGTCTCGGTGGACAGGTTCTTGCCGCAGGCCGACCCCGCACCGTGGGCGGGGAACACCCGGGTCACGTCGGGCAGGGTCAGCAGCTTCTCGTGCAGTGAGTGGTACAGCTGGCGGCCGAGGTCGTCGGCCGAGACGCCGATGGACGACAGCAGGTCCGGTCGGCCGACGTCGCCGATGAAGAGGGTGTCGCCGGTCAGCACCCCGTAGGGCACCTCGTCGGCGGGGCGCTCGTAGACCACCACGCTGATGGACTCGGGCGTGTGTCCCGGCGTGGCCCGGATCTCCAACGTCACCTCCCCGAGGCTGATGCGCTCACCGTCACCGAGGCGGCGGATGGGGAAGTCGGCCTGGGCCACCTCGCCGAAGCCGATGGCCGCACCGGTGGCTTCCGCCAGCTCGAGGTGGCCCGACAGGAAGTCGGCGTGGAAGTGCGTCTCGATGATCAGCTCGATGACCAGGCCGGCGGCTTCGGCGTCATCGAGGTACTCCTGGATGTCGCGGCGAGGATCGACCACCACCGCCCGACCCGTGGTCTGGTCACCGATCAGGTACGACGCTTGCGATAGGCAATCGAGGTAGTACTGGGTGAAGTGCATACCCCATAGGGTATCCTGGCCCGACCGAGCTCGCACCCCTGGAGGAACCGTGGAACTGCCCCCCGAGACCGTCGACGACCTGACCAAGCGCCTCCGCCGCGCCGAGGGCCAGCTCCGAGGCGTGCAGCAGATGCTGGAGGACGGGCGGGACTGCCGGGAGATCGCCCAGCAGCTCGCGGCCGCCACCAAGGCCCTTCAGCGCACCGGCTTCGTCCTCATCACCGCCGGGCTCACGTGGTGCCTCAGCGACCCCGAGCGGTCCGCCGAGGAGGGCTACGACCTCGAGAACGTCCAGAAGATGTTCCTCAGCCTCTCCTGAAGCGGCAGGGTCCTCCCTCGGGAGGGGACCAATACCCCCGGGAGTAGGGACTTTCGTACCTACCCGGTGGGGAAGCCAGCGGGCACGCTGGGTTCGTGACCAGACATGTGGTGATCCTCGGAGGCGGCACCGGCGGCACGCTCGGCGCCAACCGGCTGCGCCGCGAGCTCCCCGACGACGTGAACATCACCGTCGTCGACCAGGACGACTCGCACGTCTACCAGCCGGGCCTGCTCTTCGTGCCGTTCGGCCTGACCCACCCCGAAGACATCGTGCGCTCCCGCAAGCGCCAACTGCACCGGGGCATCGACTACCGCCAGGACGGCATCGACCGCGTCGACATCGGGGGACAAGAGGTCCACCTGAACGACGGCACCACCCTCCACTACGACGTGTTGATCGTGGCCACGGGCGCCGTGCTGACCCCGGAGGAGACCGAGGGTCTCGACGGGCCCGGGTGGATGGAGAAGGTCTTCACCTTCTACACGCCCGAGGGTGCCGCCGCCCTCGAGTCCGCCCTCGCCTCGTTCCGCCAGGGCCGCCTGGTCGTCAACGTGGTCGACATGCCCATCAAGTGCCCCGTGGCGCCGCTGGAGTTCTGCTTCCTCGCCGACTGGTACTTCCGCGAGCGGGGCGTGCGCCGCGGCATCGAGATCACCTACGTGACCCCCCTCGACGGGGCCTTCACCAAGCCGGTCGCCTCCGGTGCCCTCAGCGGCCTGCTCGCGGAGAAGGACATCGAGCTCGTCACGGAGTTCAACACGGGCGAGGTCGACGGCACCGCCGGCACGCTGACCGGGTTCGACGGACGTGAGGTGCCCTTCGACCTCGCCGTCGTGATCCCCCTGCACAGCGGCGCCGAGTACGTGGGCCGCTCCCCGGGCCTCGGCGACGAGCTCAACTTCGTCCCGACCGACGAGCACACGCTCCAGTCCAAGGTGGCCCCCAACGTCTTCGCCATCGGCGACGCCACCAACGTCCCCGCCTCGAAGGCCGGGTCCGTGACCCACTTCGAGGGCGAGGTGCTGGTCGAGAACGTGAAGCGCTTCCTGGCCGGCGAGGAGCTCGATGCCGGCTACGACGGCCACGCCAACTGCTTCATCGAGACGGGGTTCCACAAGGCCCTGCTCATCGACTTCAACTACGAGACCGAGCCGCTCCCGGGCCACTTCCCCGCCGCGGTCGGCATGCCCCTGTTGAAGGAGTCCCGCATGAACCACCTCGGGAAGCTGATGTTCCAGTGGTTCTACTGGCACGCCCTGCTCCCGGGCCGCGACATCCCCGGCATCGGCGCCGACATGCCCGAAGCGGGCAAGTCCGCCGGCGCCCCCACCCCCAGTTCGCCCACCGCCAACTGACCGACACAGGAGGCACCATGCCCACCCGCACCCTCGCCGGCACCACCGTCGACGTCAACGACGAAGGGTTCTTCACCGAGCCCGAGGAGTGGACCAAGGAGATGGCCGTCGAGCTGGCCCAGGAGGCCGGCATCGACGAGCTCACCCCCGATCACTGGACGGTCCTCGAGTTCATGCGCTCGCAGTACTTCGAGAAGGGCACGGGCCCGACGGTCCGCGTCCTCGGCAAGACCTCGGGCGTCTCGGTGAAGGAGCTCTACCTGCTCTTCCCGAAGGGCCCGGCGAAGATGGCCGCCAAGATCGCCGGCATCCCCAAGCCCCGCGGCTGCATCTGATCCACCCGCGGCGGACACCCGCCTCGACACCCACCCGCCAACCACGAACGGAGGCTGCCGCCATGGGCGACGCCATCGAGAAGGTCTCGATCATCATCTCCAAGGGCTCCCTGGACGGGATCTACCCCGGCCTGATCATGGCCAACGGCGCCCGCGCCGAGGGCATCGAGGCCAACCTCTTCTTCACCTTCTTTGGCCTCGACGCCATCCACCAGAAGCGCCACGACCACATCAAGATCTCGACGGTCGGCAACCCGGGCCTCCACCTGGCCACCTGGGCGGGCGGGATCCCCGGCATGTCGAGCGTTATGACGCACTACATGGAGCACAAGATGGAGGCGCTCGACATCCCCTCCATCCCCGAGTTCGTCGAGATGATCGCCGACACGGGCGCCGGCCTCTACGCCTGCAAGGCGTCGGTCGACCTCTTCGGCCTCACCGAGAACGACCTCATCGAACAGGCCCGTGAGATCATCACCGTCGGCGAGTTCTACGAGATGGCCGCCGGCGGCGAGATCATCTTCACGTAGCACTGGCTCCTCCTTCGTCGGAGCGCCTTCGGCGATCCGGTTCATCGGTGCCGCGGCTTCGCTCTGCTCCGCCACGTGACCCACTCCCGCGAGGACTGATCGGAGGGGTTCGAGCGATCACCTACGGTGCTGGCCGTGTGCCGTCGCCGAGTCCCCCTGTTCGTCGTGCTGGCGGTGCTCCTCGTGAGCGCCGCCTGCTCATCGTCGGGGGAGTCGGCCTCGTCGACCACTGACCCCACGTCGGCCCCCACGACGACCACGACGGCGGCCTTCGATCCCGCCGCGGTCGGCGAGGTCACCGTGGATGGTCCCGTCACCGGGGGCGCCGGCGAGGCGGTGCTGGCCCAGGGCACCCCGGACCTCGCCGCCAAGGGCTACGTCGAGGAGGAGTTCTTCGTCTCCGGGACGGCGTCGTCGTACACGAGCGCCGAGCCCCTCACCAGCGACGGCGAGTGGACGGTCGAGCCCGACGAGTCGGCGGACTACACCACCCGCATCCTCGTGCGGCGCCCGGCCGACGCCGCCGACTTCAACGGCACCGTGTTCGTCGAGTGGCTGAACGTCACGGGCGGCCTCGACGCGCCGGCGGTGTTCACGCAGGCCCAGGTCGAGATCCTGCGCTCCGGCTCGGCCTGGATCGGCGTGTCGGCGCAGACCGCCGGCATCTCCGGGGACGGTGGCCTCGGGTCGGCACTCCGCCTCCAGAACGCCGACCCGATCCGCTACGCCGACCTCTCCCACCCCGGCGACAGCTTCTCCTACGACCTGTTCAGCCAGGTGGGCGCGGCCGTGCGGACGCAACCGGAGACCGTCCTCGGCGGGCTCGAGCCCGAGCGGGTCCTCGCCACCGGCGAGTCGCAGTCGGCCTTCCGACTCAGCACCTACGCGAACGCCATCGCCCCGCGCGACCACGTCTACGACGGCTTCTTGATCGTGAGCCGCAGCGTGGACGGCGCCGCCCTCTCGCAGGAGCCTCAGGCCGAGGTGCCCGCCCCCTCCCCCACCTTGTTCCGCGAGGACCTCGACGTGCCCGTGCTCGTGATCACCTCCGAGACCGACCTGGGCGGCGGGCTCAGCTACGCAGGGGCCCGCCAGCCCGACACCGACCGGTTCCGGGGCTGGGAGGTGGCCGGCACGGCGCACTACGACGCCTACGGCCTGGTCGTCGGGGCGAGCGACACGGGTGACGGCGCCACCGACGTCGCCCTCTTCGACGCCATGTCCGACCCCCCGAGCGCCATCTACGGGAACATCATCTCCTGCGACCGGCCTTTCAACGCCGGCCCCTTCACCTACGCCGCCCGCTCGGCCGCCGCTGCGCTCGACGGCTGGGCGCGCACCGGCGAGGCGCCACCCGAGATGCCCCGCATCGAGCTCGACGAGGCGACCGACGAAGTCGTGGTCGACGGCGACGGCATCGCCGTCGGCGGCATCCGCACACCACAGGTCGACGTGCCCGTCGCGGTGCTCTCCGGATCCGGCCAGCCCCCCAACGGCTTCTGCGGGCTTTTCGGCACCACCGTGCCCTTCTCCCCGGCCGAGCTCGCCGACCGCTACGACGACCACGACGCCTTCGTGGACGCGTGGGACACGGCGGTGGACGAGGCGGTGGACGCCGGTGCGATCCTCGAGGCGGATGCCGCCAACCTGAAGGCCGCCGCGGCGCAGTCCTCGATCCCGGCCGACTGACCCGGGCTAGCTTCTCCGACCATGAAGTTCGGGATCGCCTTCGCCAACATCGTCACCTTCACCCAACACGAGGGGTTGGTGACCCTCGCCCAGAGCGCCGAGGCCGCCGGCTTCGAGTCGCTGTGGACCATCGAGCACGTGATCTACCCCGAGGGCTACGAGTCGTCGTACCCGTACGACCCGAGCGGGAAGATGATGGCGGACGCCTCCACCCCGATGCCCGACCCCCTCATCTGGCTCGCCTTCGTGGCCGCCGCCACCACGACGCTGCGCCTCGGAACCGGCATCCTCATCCTCCCCCAGCGCAACCCCGTGGTCCTGGCCAAGGAGCTCTCCACTCTGGATTCGCTCTCCGGGGGCCGGGTCGAGCTGGGCATCGGTGTGGGCTGGCTGCGCGAGGAGTTCGACGCGCTGGGCATCCCGTGGCCCCGCCGCGGCGCCCGCACCGACGAGTACATCGAGGCGATGCGCGCCCTGTGGGACGGTGACCACGCCTCCTACAACGGCGAGTTCGTCGACTTCACCGACGTCAGCAGCAACCCCAAGCCCGCGAACGGGCGGGTGCCCATCCACATCGGCGGGCACAGCCGCTTCGCCGCGGAGCGGGCCGGCCGCCTCGGCGACGGCTTCTTCCCGGGCAAGGGCGACATCCGCGAGCTCGTCGACATCGTGCGCCAGAGCGCGGCCGACGCCGGCCGGGACCCCGAATCGATCGAGATCACCTACGGCGACGCCGAGCTGATGACCGTGCCCGGCCCCGAGAAGGTCGATGAGCTGGCGGCGCAGGGCATCGACCGTGTGGTCGTCCCGTCGTTCATCTTCCTCGGCAACCCGGCCGAGCAGCTCGCCGAATTCGGCGAGAAGATGATCGCCCCGGTGAACGGCTGACCGTCTCCCCAGCTCGGGACCTTCGGCCGTAGGCGGCCGCAGCGGCCGAGCGCACAATTCGGCCATGACCACGTCGATCGCGCCCCATCACGGCACCTTCTCCTGGGAGGGCCGCCGCCTCGCCTACGAGGAGTACGGCGAGGGCGACCAGGTGCTGCTGTACATGCACGGGATCCTCATGGACTCCGAGATGAACCGCGACCTCGCCGCCGCCCTCGCGGCCCGGGGCCACCGAGTGGTGCTGCTCGACCTGCTCGGCCACGGGCAGAGCGACAAGCCCACCCACGCCAGCGAGTACCGGATGGACACCTACGCCCACCAGGTGGCGGCCTGTCTCGACCACCTCGGGGTCGAGGAGGCCGTGATCGGGGGCGTGTCGCTGGGCGCCAACGTCGCCCTGCAGGTGGCCGTGCGCGCCCCCGGCCGGGTGACGGCGCTGGTGCTCGAGATGCCCGTGCTCGAGTGGGCCGTGCCCGCTGCGGCGATGCTCTTCACGCCCCTCGTGCTCGGCCTGCACTACGCCCGGCCGTTGTTCACCGGCCTCGCCGCCGTGGCCCGCCGCTTCCCGGACACGCCCATCGCCGCCCTCAACAGCACCGTGCGAGGGTTCTCGTCGTCCCCCGACGTGCTGGCCGCCGTGCTGCACGGTGTGCTCGTCGGGCCCGTGGCACCGTCGGCCGACGAGCGGGGCCACATCAAGGCCCCCACCCTGGTGATCGCCCACAAGCGCGACCTCATCCACCCGTTCTCCGACGCCGAGAACCTCGTCGAGCAGCTCCCCGACGCCGACCTCCTCTCCGCCCACAGCTCCGCCGAGCTGCGCCTCTTCCCCGAGCGCCTCACCGGCGAGATCGCGTCCTTCCTCGACCGCGTCTGACCGCGACGATGGCCGGCGGCGCCCACCCGCCCCGCGCCCGCGCCAGCGCCCCCACCTTCCCTCGTTCTGGTACCCCGTCGGCGACGCTGGCGTTGCAGGGGACGTACCAGAACGGGAGCTGAGGGCGGCGCGGCGCGACGCGGCTCAGCCGGGGGGTGGGTCGGCGGGGAGGTCGGGCGAGAGGTACAGGGTGACGCCGAAGCGACCGCGGTCGATGCGGTCGTGGTCCCAGCCGCCGCGGATCCGGGCGGCGCAGGTGGCCATGCCGTAGCGACCGATGGCGGCCACCACCGCTGGCCGGCAACGGTCCGCGTGGTCCCCCACCACCCGGCCGACGTCCACGCCGTGGATCCGCACCCCGAGCGGGTTCGGGTCGTGGCTGTTGCCGGGCAGGGGCACGAGCTCGGCCGTCACCGCGAGGTCCACGCCGTGGGGCCGGCGGCCCCCCGCCAGCTCGAGCAGCTCGCGCTGGTGCCGTGACTCCCCCACGACCGGGACGGCCGGGCCCAAGGGCAGGGTCGTGGCGCCGTGGGGGCTGGGGGGCGACGGCGCGGTGAGCAGGTCGTCGACCGGCAGGTGCAGCTGCTCGAGGTGTGGGGGGCGCTCGACCCGAGGGTGGCGGGCCAGGTCCAGGAGCCAGTCGGGCGCGGCGGCGAGGTGGGCGTCGGCCGGAGGCTCGGACGGCACCCATCGGTAGGCGTCACCCGCGGGATGGGCCGACGGCGGGCAGATCACGACGCCGCCGCCGTCGGCCTGCACGGACACGCCGTGGGCCACCGGGCCGCTCAGGACCCGAGGGCCCTCGTGGCGGAACCAGCACTGGCGCTCCCTCCCGGCGAGACGGACCTCGGCGGTGGCCGGCAGCGGGCCGAGCTCGTCCTCGAGGTGTGCGAGGGTGCCGTCGCCCCCACCGGTCTCGTCGACGGTCACCACCAGCAGCCCGGAGAGCATGCCGGTGACCACCCCCACCCCGGCCGCGGGGTGGCGCCGCCACCAACGGCGCAGCTCGTCGGCCGTGGCCCGGTGGTGCTCGGCCGGCTCGAGGTCGACCAGCGCCTCCACCGCGCCGGTCGCCGGGTCCACCCGCGCCGGCACCACCGACCACCCGCGCACCGCGGCGGCGAGGGCTGCGTCCAGCATCGAGGGAGTGGCCCGAGGCACGTCCACCCCACCAGTCAACCTCAGTGCGCCTCCGGAGCTCTCGCCCGCCCGTCACGGGGCGCTCCCAGGCCGTCGTAGGCTCGCGCCGTGATCGGACCCGGCGACTATCCCGATCGAGCGGCACTGGAGACGGCCTTCGCCGCCCACGTCGACCCCGGCAAGGTCGACATCTGGCGCATGGGCGGGCTCCAGCTCGTGATGGGCGATCGCGAGGGCGCCCGCTTCCAGGACGCGTACTCGGGCCGCTGGTTCTACAACTGCCACTGCAACGGCGGCGTGTTCAACCTGGGCCACCGCAACCCCCGGGTCCTCGCCGCGGTCCAGGCGGCGATGGGCCACGCCGACATCGGCAACCACCACCTGGTCAGCCCCTACCGGGCGGCGGCGGCCGAGCGCCTGGCCGCCACCACCGACGGCGCCCTCCCCGGCGTGGTGTTCTCCGTCGGCGGCGGTGAAGCCGTCGACCTCGCGCTCAAGCTGGCGCGGGCCCACACCGGGCGGAACACCATCGTGTCGGTCGAGGGCGCCTACCACGGCCACACCGGCCTCGCCCTCGCGGCCGGCGCCGGCAGCGAGCGGGCGCTGTTCCACAACGAGCTTCCGGGCTTCGCCAAGGTCCCCTACAACGACCTCGACGCCATGGTCGCGGCCGTCGACGAGCGCACGGCCGCGGTCATCCTCGAGGCCATCCCCGCCACCGCCGGCTTCCCGATGCCCGAGCCCGGTTACCTCGCCGGCGTGCGCGCCGCGTGCGACGCTGTCGGTGCGCTGCTCGTGATCGACGAGGTGCAGACCGGCCTCGGCCGCACCGGTACCACCTGGTACGTGCAGCAGGAGGGCGTCACCCCGGACGCCCTCGTCACCGGCAAGGGCCTCTCCGGCGGCGTGTACCCCATCGCCGCCACCCTGCTCAGCGCCGACCTGCACCGGTTCTTCGGCGAGCACCCCTTCTCCCAGGTCTCCACCTACGGCGGCGCCGATCTCGGGTGCGTCGCCGCCGCCGAGGTGTGCGACATCATCGGTGAGCCCGGCTTCGCCGAGCGCGTCCAGGCCGTCGGCGCCCATTTGGAGGCGTCGTTCGCCGACCTCCCCTTCGGGGTGCGCCGCCGGGGCATGCTCCTCGGCCTCGAGTTCGCCGAGGAGCACGGGGCCATGACCGCCATGAAGCGGCTCTTCGACGCCGGTCTCTACGCCTTCTTCGCCTCGTTCGACCCCCGGGTGCTCCAGTTCAAGCCGCCCCTCACCGCCACCGACGACGACGTCGAGGCCATCGTGGCCATCGTGCGGGGCACCTTCGGCACCAGCGCCGACTGACGGGGACGCCACCCGGACCCCTATCTTTTGTCGCTCGCTGTGTCATAAGATCGGCGCATGCCGACCAACGAGACGTTCGAGTCGTTCGAGCCGTTCGAGGGGGTGATCGGCCGGACCCTGGCCGACTCCACCCCGTGGTGGCCCACCCCGCCCCACCCGGGACCGGACGCCCCCAACGTCGTGGTCGTGCTCATCGACGACCTGGGGTACTCGCACTTCGGGTGCTACGGGTCCGACATCGACACCCCCAACATCGACCGCCTGGCCGCCGGAGGCCTGCAGTACACGAACTTCCACGTCACCCCGGTCTGCTCCCCCACCCGGGCGGCGCTCTTGACCGGCCGCAACCACCACGAGGTCGGCATGCGCTCGATCTCGAACTTCTCGAGCGGCTTCCCGCACATGCGCGGCCACATCACCAACCACGCCACGACGATGGCCGAGGTGCTCCGCGACGAGGGCTACACCACCTTCGCGGTCGGCAAGTGGCACCTGTGCGCCATGGAGAACGCCTCGGCCGCCGGCCCCTACGACCAGTGGCCGTGCCAGCGGGGCTTCGACCGCTTCTACGGCTTCATGGAGGGCGAGACCGACCAGTTCCACCCCGAGCTGGTCTACGACAACCACATGGTCGAGCCCCCGGCCACGCCCGAGGAGGGCTACCACCTCAGCGAGGACCTGGTCGACCACGCCATCGGCTTCGTGCACGACACCGTGTCGATCCGCCCCGACCGACCCTTCTTCCTCTACCTCGCCTTCGGCGCCACCCACGCCCCCCACCAGGCGCCGGCCTCCTACCTGGAGAAGTACCGGGGCCGCTACGACGAGGGCTGGGACGTCGCCCGTGAGCGCTGGTTCGCCAAGCAGGTCGAGCGGGGCCTCGTGCCCGAGGGCACCGAGCTGGCCCCCCGCAACCCCGGGGTCGAGCCGTGGGACGAGCTGCCCGAGAACCAGCGCCTTCTGGCCGCCCGTCTCCAGGAGGCGTACGCGGCGTTCCTCGACCACACCGACGACCAGATCGGGCGCGTCGTCGACGAGCTCGAGGCGCTCGGCCAGCTCGACAACACCATCATCGTGGTGCTCTCGGACAACGGGGCCAGCCAGGAGGGCGGCCCCTTCGGCGTCATGCACGAGATGAAGTTCTTCAACTTCCTGATCGAGACCCCGGACGAGGCGGTGAAGCGCCTCGACGACATCGGCGGCCCGAACAGCCACGCCAACTACCCATGGGGCTGGGCCCAGGCCGGCAACGCCCCGTTCAAGTGGTACAAGCAGAACACCCACGAGGGCGGCGTCCACGTGCCCTTCATCGTCCACTGGCCGGCCGGCATCAGCGACGCCGGCGGGGTGCGCGACCAGTTCCACTGGGTCAACGACGTGGCGCCCACCATCTACGAGGCCGTCGGCACCACCGCCCCGGAGGTGTACCGGGGCTACGAGCAGATCCCCGTCACGGGAACCTCGATGCGCTATTCGTTCGACGACGCCGACGCGCCCAGTGCGAAGGGCGTGCAGTACTCCGAGATGATGGGCCACCGGGCCATCTACGCCGACGGCTGGAAGGCGGTGACCCGCCACACCCAGGGCGTCCCCCTCGACGAGGACCCGTGGGAGCTCTACCACTACGAGGTGGACCGCTCCGAGTGCCACGACCTCGCCGCCGAGCACCCAGAGAAGCTCGCGGAGCTGGTCGAGCTGTGGTGGCGGGAGGCGGAGGCGCACAACGTCCTGCCCGTCGACGACCGCCTCATCGAGCTCTTCGGCACCCGCTTCCGGGACGGCTCCCCCCACCCAGAGAGCCGTCGGTACACCTATTACCCGCCCATGACCCCGCTGCCCGCCCAGGTGGCCGCCGCCATCGGTGGGCGCAGCTGGGACCTCGAGGCCACCATCGAGCGCCCCGAGGGCGCCGGCGGCGTGCTGTACGCCAGCGGCACCGCCAACTCCGGCCTGTCGGTGTTCGTCCAGGACGACCACCTGGTGTTCGACTACAACTGCTTCGGCGACCACCACGTGGCCACGTCGAGCGTGCCCGTGCCCACCGGACGGTCGGTGGTGGGGGTCCGCTTCCGACGCGCCGGTAGCGAGGCCGACGCCACCCTCGTCATCGATGGGGCCGAGGTCGGCGAGCTGCACCTGCCTTTCGCCATGCGCATCATGAGCAGCGTCGGCCCCAGCGTGGCCTACGACCACGGCTCGCCCGTGAGCGATCGCTACGCGGGCGAGTTCGCCTTCGAAGGGCGCCTCGAGCGGGTGGACATCGCCCTGGTCACCCCCGGCGGCGACGGTGCCGCGGCGCGGGTCGAGGCCGCGGAGGACGCCGCCACCGACGAGCGCTCGACGATGTCGCGCCAGTGACCGAAGCGCCGCCGCCCGTGCCGTCCGCCGCGCCGACATCGGTCGCGTTCCACTTCGACATCATGTGCCCCTACGCCTACCAGACGTCGATCTGGATGCGGACGGTGCGCGACGCGCTCGACCTCGATGTCGCCTGGCGCTTCTTCAGCCTCGAGGACATCAACCGCGAGGAGGGCAAGAAGCACCCGTGGGAGCGGCCGTGGTCGTACGGGTGGTCGATGATGCGCATCGGGGCACTGCTGCGCCGCATCGACATGGACCTGCTCGACCGCTGGTACCTGGCGGCGGGCACGGCACTGCACGTCGACGGGCGCAAGCCCCATCGGCCCGAGGTGGCCGAGGCGCTGCTGGTGGAACTGGGCCTCGACCCCGCCTACGTCCAGGAGGCCATCGACGACCCGACCACCCACGACGAGGTGATGGCCGACTACCAGTTCGTGGTCGAGCGGGGCGGGTGGGGCGTGCCGACCCTCGTGTTCGAGGACGACCAGACCTTCTTCGGGCCGGTCCTGATCGACCCGCCGGCCGGCGCCGCCGCGGTGCGCCTGTGGGACCTCGTCCTCGGCTGGCGGGAGTTCCCCCACGTCTACGAGCTGCAACGGCCGAAGCGACGAGAGGACATCGCCGCCATCGCCACCGCGTTCCGCCCGTATCTCGAAGCCCGAGACTGGATCAGCATCCAGAAGGAGACCCCCTGATGGCCACCATCGTCGACCGTGACCTCACCGTCCGCCTCCTCACCGAGCAGTTCTCGGCGCTGGGCGACCTGTACTCGGGGCTCTCCGCCGAGCAGTGGGAGCTGCCCACCTGCCTGCCCGGTTGGTCCGTGCGCGACCAGCTCACCCACCTCCTCGGCACCGAGGCCTCGCTGCTCGGCGAGCCGATGCCCGACGTCGACGTCTCCGGCTTCGAGCACCTGCGCAACCCCATCGCCCAGGCCAACGAGGCATGGGTCGAGAGCGTGCGGGCGACGCCCCCGGCCGACGTGCTCGCCCGGTGGCGGGACGTGACCGGCCGCCGCCTCGAGGCCCTCGGCGCCATGAGCCAGGCGGACTTCGACGCCCCCTCGTGGACGCCGGCCGGCCCGGACGAGACGTACGGCCGCTTCATGCGCATCCGCCACTACGACTGCTTCGTGCACGAGCACGATGCCCGCGCCGCGGTCGGGGCGCCCGACCGCGACGACCCCGACCACGTGCGGTCGGCGCTCGACGAGGTGGCCACCGGCATCGGCTACATCGTGGGCCGCAAGGCGGGAATGCCCGTCGGAACGCGGATCCGGATCGACCTGACCGGTTCGGTGGACCAGACCTACTTCGTCGACATCCCCGAGCGGGCCCGGGTGGTGGACGAGCTCGACGGCGAGCCCACCGTCGGCCTCCGCCTGCCCACGATGCTGTGGCTGCGCCTCACCGCCGGCCGCCAGCAGGCCGAGCCGCACCTGGGGTCGGACATACTGCTGTCGGGTGACGAGGACCTCGCCCGCCAGCTCGCCACCCATCTCGCCTTCACCATCTGAGCGGCCCGTCCCCTCCCGCCTCTGCCCATGAGCACACCCACGACCCGATCCCCTGCGACCGCCACCGACGATGGCGCCGTCGAGACCACGAGCGTCGACGGCCGCACGGCGCGTCGCGACCGGAACCGGGACGCCGTGCTCGACGCCGTCATCGAGCTCTTCACCGAGGGTCAGGTCGAGCTGGTGGCCGCCGACGTGGCCGAGCGGTCGGGCGTCTCGCTGCGGTCGGTGTACCGCTACTTCGACGACCTCGAGGCCCTGGCCCGGGCGGCAATCGCCCGCCAGACCGAGCGCTTCGCCCCCTTGGCCGCACTGGCCGACGATCGCAGCGGCACCCTCGACGAGCGCATCGACCGCATCGTCGACGTCCGTCTGCGCCTCTACGAGGCCGTGGGCGCCACCCGGCGGGCCGCCATCCAACGGGCCGCCTCGAACCCCATCCTTGCCGACCAGCTCGAGCGCACCCGGGTCCTGCTCGACCGCCAGGTCGAGGCGCTGTTCGCCCCCGAGCTCGACGCCCTGGACCCGAAGGTCCGGGCCACCGTCGCGCCGGCGCTCGACCTCCTGCTCACCTTCGAGTCCTACGACCAGCTCCGCCGCACCCGTCGCCTGAGCGGCGCCGAGACGCGCCGCGTCCTGCGCGCCACGCTCGCCCGCCTGCTCACCTGATCCGAGCGCGGACGTCCCGGCCGGACGTCAGTGGGCGGCGGCGAGGTCCTCGTCGGCAGCGTGGTCCTGCGCCGCCAAGAGGGCCATCATCTCGCGGGCGACCATGGGGCCCGCGTTCTGGTTCTGGCCGGTCACGAGGTTGCCGTCGACCACCCAGTGGTTGGCGAAGGGGTCACGGAAGGCGTGCTCTGACTCGAAGTCGGCGCCCATGGACCGCAGCTCGGTCTCCGGGTGGTGCGGCGTGGACTCGATGCCCAGCTCCTGCACCTGCTTGTCCGTGACGGCCGTGACCTTGCGCCCTTCGACCAGCGGGCGGCCGTCGGGCGTCGTGGCGTTGCGCAGGCCGAGCGGCCCGTGGCAGACGCCGCCGATGACCTTGCCGGCGGCGTTGGCCTCGGTGACCTTGGCAGCGAGCTCGTCGGAGAACCCGAAGTCGAACGCCGCCCCCCAGCCCCCGGCCAGGTAGACGAGGTCGTACCGGTCCATGTCCAGCTCGCCCACCGCGAGCGAGTCGGACACCTTGCCCTTCAGGGTCTCGTCGGCGAGGAAACGGTCGTCGGCCGGGCTCCGCAGGACCGGCTTGAGCGAGAGCGGGTCGACGGGGATGGTGCCGCCGAGGGGGCTGGCGACGTCGACGTCCATGCCGGCGTCGAGGAAGGCGTAGTACGGCACCGTCATCTCGGAGGCGTACACGCCCGTGGCCTTGCCGATGTCGAGCACGCCGTGGTTCGTGCAGACGACGAGGGCGCGCCGTCCGGCCACGTCGAGGTGGTGGTCGGGCTCGACCTCGTCCTCGGGGTGCATGCCCAGGCGCTGGAGGCCCTTGCGCAGCAGGCGGGCCGGCAACGGCGGGCGCTTGGCGTCGTGGGCGGCGCTGATGGCGTAGGGCCAGGGGGTGTTGCGCTCGGGCACCGAGCGGGTGCGCTCGTCGGCCAGGCGCTCACGGAGGTGGGCGAGGACGGCGGCCGCGGCCGGATCCTTGGCCCGGTTGTCGGCCTCGACCGCGTCGGCCTCGAGGTCGTAGAGCTCCCACTCGTCGGCGAGGGGTGCGTCCCGGTGGGTCGTGCCACCGGGGCCGTTGGCCGCCCGCTGGCGCTCGTGGGGCTCGCTCCAGGCGGCGGGGTCGTCGAAGGTGCGGACGATCTTCCAGAGGTGGCCGGCGCCGCCGGCGGCGACGTCCTCGGGCACGCGGGCGACGAGGCCCTCGAAGTTCGAGCCCACGTGGGCGGGCAGGGCGATACGCAACGGCAGGGGGGCGTGCTCGTCGAAGCCGAACAGGCGACCGACGGCGGAGGTCCCGGTGTCGCCCTCGAGGATGTGGTCGCGGGTCATCAGGTACACGGCGCGGGCCTCGGCGTCTCGGCGGGCGGCGTCGTCCCCGTCCACCAGGGGCGTGAGGTCCCGGCCGGGCAGCGGGTGCAGCTCGGTGAAGTCCGGGCGGAGCTCCTCGGCCACCGCGGCCTCGTCGATGCCCGCCGCGGCGAGCAGGGTCGGCACGATGTCGACGTGGGAGGTGGCCAGGTCGTCGACGACGGTGGCCGTGGTGGCCCGCTCGCCGATGCGGGCGATCGAGAACGGCACCCGGGTGCACTCGTCGTACAGCTGGTACCACTTCTGGTGCAGCCCGCCGTGGGCCCCGAGCAGGTCGCCGTGGTCCGCACTGAGCAGCAGCACCGCCTCAGCCGAGCCACCATCGGTGACGGCCTTGCGCACCCGGTCGAGGGGAGTGTCGACCTCGGCGTGCAGCCGGTAGTAGAGGTTCCGGTAGAGCTGCGCGCCCTTGGTGTAGAGGCGCTTCATCCCCGGGGCGAGCCCGTAGCCCGTGTAGTACGCGTCGCGGTAGGCGATCTGGGCCGCCGGCTTGGTGCGGAGGTCCTCGTCGGCGGTCGGGGCCGGCGGGACGTCGGGCGGGTCGAGGGGGGACGGGTCGAGCGGGTTCTTCCGCCGCCACACGGGGTACAGCACCACGTCGTGGGGGTTCACGAAGCTGGCCACGAGCAGGAAGGGCTTGAGTGCGTCGGTGTCGCCGGCGCGGCGACGGGCGTAACGATCCTCCAGCCAGGCAACCACCCGGTCGGCGATGAGCGGATCGCGACGCACGCCGCAGTCGGCGATCTTGGATCCGTGGGGCTCGGGGCCGACCCAGCCGGAGAAGCCGAAGGGATCGAGACAGTCGGCGTCGAGGTACGCCTGGACGCCTTCGGGGATGGGCGTGCCGTCGTCGGTGTTGGTGGCCAGCGAGCCGCCGGTCTCGGGGTCGTGCAGGTCGGCGTGGGTGATGTGCCACTTGCCGTCGTAGTGGGTGTCGTAGCCCGCGGCGCGGAACCAGTGCCCCAGAGTGGGCACCTCGCCCTCGCGGAGCCAGCGCATGCGCGAGTCGTCGGCCCGCTTGCCGAGCCCGTCGGTCTGGGTCACGCCGTGGACGTCGGGGTACTGCCCCGTGAAGATCGTGGGACGGCTCGGCACACAGGCCAGAGACCCCGTGTAGTGACGCCGGAAGCTCACGCCGTGCTCGTCGAACCAACGGTGACCGGGGAGGGCACGTTCGCGCCACGCCAGCACCTCGGGCGCCTCGTAGGGCGGAACGGCCCGCTCCTGATCGGTGAGGATGACCACGACGTCGGGGCGGCCGTCGGCGGCGCCGATCGGGGTGGTGCCACCGGCGGGGGTACGGCCGTTGCCGTTGTTGGTCGCGTGATCGGTCATGACCGCGGAGCCTCCGGATCGGTGTGGTCGTGGGCGGAGAGACCCGCCACGAGGTCGTCGGCCGCCTTGCCCAGCACGCGCCCGAGGATGCGCTGGCCGATGCGGCCGCGGGGCCCGCCGAGCGGCTCGATCGTGGTGGTCAGGGTGACGGCGGTGGCCCGGGCGTCACCGGGCACGGCGGCGAGGTCCCACCGGTTCTCCACCCGCTTGGCCAGGGGCGGCAGACCGTCGAGGGTGTACGCGAGGGCCTGCGGCGGATCCCACACGGTGACGGTCTCGATGAGCACGACCCGACCCGCCTGCACCCGTCGACCGGCGCCGACGCCCTCGGTGGCCTCGGTGGTGGCCGCCGAGTGATCGACCTTTCCCGCCCACTGGCTGATCTGGTCGAACGCGGCCAGCGTGGCCCACACGGCGTCGGGCGCCGCCGTGATGGTGGCGGATCGCTCGAGGGTCACCTCGTTCATGTGGCAGAGCCTATGCCGGAACTTGCCGAGATGGTCCTGCCGGACGAGCGGCGATCTGCCCGTGGCGCCCGGCCGCCTTCGTGACCGGGCTCAGGTCGTCTGGGACACCCGCCGCCCGGTGATGGACGTGGCCGTGATGGTGAGCCAGTGGTCCTTCTCCCCCGCCGCCCAGGGGCGCAGGGGCAGATGGGCGAGGCGGCTGCGGTGGGACTCGCTCACCACCTCCTCGGCCCGACCGGCGACGACCACGCTCCATCCCTCGCGGCGGTCGACGTCGAGCTCGTCGATCTCGAACGACACCGCCGTCTCCCGCACCGCGCCGTCGAACTTCGAGCCGGGGGCCGTGCGGAACACCACCGCGTCGCCGTCCATGGCGTAGTTGACCGGGAAGATCAGCGGCCGTCCGTGCGACACGACGGCGAGACGCCCGACCTGCTGGTCCCGCAGGAGCGCGAGGCAGTCGTCCTTGCCCAGACGCTCGATGCCGGTGCGGTCGTCGATGAGCTGCATGGCCTTGATGGTCGTCCGGCCCCTGCGGGCGGGCCAGGGCCGTTGGTCCCGAGTGGCCACCGGGGCCGCCGCGGCGCCTCCGTCGTAGACTCGTCGTCCCGGCCCGCGCGCTGCCGCGCGGCCTGCTGCGAGGAGGCCCCAATGTCCGAGCTGGTCACCGACGCCCGTGCCGCACTGGTCGAGCGCCTGAGCAAGCGGGTCACCCTCGCCGGCGACGCCCGCGACGAGATCGAGGTCATCGCCCCCTTCACCGGCGAGTTGCTCGGCCGCACGCCGGCGGGCACCGAGGACGACATCGACGAGGCCGTCCGTCGGGCCCGCGCCGCCCAGCCGGCGTGGGCCGCGCTCCCCTGGCGGGACCGGGCCAAGGTCCTGCTCCGCTTCCACGACCTGGTGCTCGACCGCCAGGACGAGATCCTCGACCTCATCCAGCTCGAGTCGGGCAAGGCCCGCCGCCACGCCTTCGAGGAGGTGCTCGACGCCGCCCTCACCTCCCGTTACTACGCCTTCCACGGCAAGGCCCACGTCGCACCCAAGCGCCGCCGGGGCGCCCTGCCGGCGCTGACCCGCACGACCGAGCTGCACCACCCCAAGGGCGTGATCGGGTTCATCACCCCGTGGAACTATCCCCTCGTCCTGGGCATCGCCGACGCCCTGCCGGCGCTGCTGGCGGGCAACGCCTGCGTGATCAAGCCCGACCGCCAGACCCCGTTCTCCGCGCTGTGGGCGGTCGAGGCGCTGGTCGAGTGCGGCCTGCCGGACGAGGTCGTCCAGGTCGTCACCGGCCAGGGCTCGTCGCTCGGCAGCCCGCTGATCCAGCGGGTCGACTACATCATGTTCACCGGCAGCACCGCCACGGGGAAGCTGATCGCCGCCGAGGCCGCCGGGCGCCTCATCGGCGCCTCGATGGAGCTCGGCGGCAAGAACGCCATGGTCGTGCTCGACGACGCCGACCTCGACGCCACCGTCGAGGGGGCAGTGCGGGCCTGCTTCTCCAACGGCGGCCAGCTCTGCATCTCGATGGAGCGCCTCTACGTGCAGGACGGCATCCACGACGAGTTCGTGCGCCGCTTCGCCGAGCGCATCTCGGCCATGGAGCTCAGCGCCTCGCTGGGATGGGGATCCGAGATGGGCTCGCTGGTGTCGAAGAAGCAGTTGGCAACAGTGGTGGAGCACGTCGACGGCGCCGTGGGTGCCGGGGCCACGGTGCTCGCCGGCGGCAAGGCCCGCCCGGACCTCGGCCCCTACTTCTACGAGCCCACCCTGCTCGACGGCGTCACCGAGGACATGGACGTGTGCCGGAGCGAGACCTTCGGGCCCGTCGTGTCCACCTACCGGTTCGCCACGGTCGACGAGGCCATCGAGCGGGCCAACGACAGCGTGTACGGGCTCAACGCCAGCGTCTGGACCAAGAACACCCGGCGGGGCCGCGAGATCGCAGCCCGCCTCCAGGCCGGCACCGTCAACGTGAACGAGGCCTACGCGGCGGCGTGGGGCTCGCTCGACGCGCCGATGGGCGGCTTCAAGGAGTCGGGCCTCGGCCGGCGCCACGGCCGCGAAGGCATCGCCAAGTACACCGACGCCCAGACCGTCGCTGTCCAGCACCTCGTGCCCATCGCCCCCTTCGCCGGCCTGTCGGTCGAGAGGTGGGCCGGCCTCATGACCAAGGCCCTCCGCCTCCTCAAGCACGTTCCGGGGCTGCGGTGACGACCCGGCGCCGACGCGTCACGGCGTCGGCCTTGGCGGGCCTCGCCCTCTCGCTGGCCGTCGTGGCCTGCTCCAGTGGCGAGGACGACGACGCCGCGTCCACGACCCAGGCTCCGGACGCGACGACGACCACGACGACACCGCCGCCGACCGCTCCCCCGGAGACCGCGCCGCCCGCGGCGGCGGGGGTGCCGGTGGCACGCGTCGGCGGCGCCGGCCCGAACGCCGACGACGAGCTCTCGCTCTGGGCCGAGGACCACGACCTGACCGTCGAGTGGTACGCCGGCGATGGCGCGATGGTGGCGGTGTACCGGGGCCTCCCGATCGGCGGGCCCGCGCTCTGCCTCACCAATGCCCTGGAGACGGTGGCCTTCACCGAGTTCGAGGGACAGACCATGGCCCCGACCGCCGACGATGGTTGCGCGGGTGGCACCTTTGCGGAGGGCACCGTCGAGACCTGCCGGGACGTGTACGTCTACACCACCGCGATCCCGGTGGCGGCGCCGGCCAGCCGGCTCTTCGCCAACGTGCAGCTGTGGAGCGACGGAGCCATCGAGGCCGACCTCAGCAGCCTCGAGTTCCTCGAGGCCGCCGCGCCTCCCTTCGATCCCGCCGCCCTCGGCTGCTGACCGGTCGGGTGCCCGTCCGGCCGGCGACCGGAAATCGGTGGCCGTCAGGTGGCGCGGCTGCTCCGATGGGGACATGACGCCGGCGCTGCCCGACGGTTGGACGTGGCGGCGGCCGGCCGACCCCGAGGACGACGCCGCCGCGGTCTTCGCCCTCGTGGCGGCGTGCAACGAGGCGGTCATCGGTGTCGCCGACTGGACGCTCGACGACGCCGTCGAGCAGCTCGGCGAGCCCGGCTTCGACGCCGAGCGGGACGGCTGGCTGGTCGTCGACGCCGACGGCGCCCTGGTCGGCTTCGGGTGCGTCCAGCACGAGGGCGACGACCAGGTGGGCGCCGAGGTCTTCGCCTTGGACGATCAGATCACCCAGTGGCTGCTGGGTGAGGTCACCGCGAGGGCCGACGAGCTCGCCCGATCCGCGGGGCACCGCGCCGCCACGATCATCTTCGGCGTCTACCGGCAGGACGAGGCCCGACGCGCCCTGCTCACCGAGCACGGCTACGAGTCGGCCACCACCTTCCACCGCATGCGCATCGACCACGACGCCGCCGCCTCGCCGGTCGAGCCGCCGGCGGCCCCGGCGGGCGTCGTCGTCCGCCAAGGGCCCGGCGACGAGGCCTTCCGCCGCACGGCCCACGAGATCAAGGAGGCCTCGTTCCGCGACCACTTCGGCCACGTCGTCGAGCCGTACGAGCGCTGGCACGCCCAGGTCGAGGCCTCACCCACCCGGGACTGGGAGCAGCTCTGGGTGGCCGACGTCGACGGCACGCCGGCGGCGATGCTCCACGCCCACGACGGGTTCCTGGCCGACGAGGACTGCGGCTACGTGAGCCACGTCGGCGTCCTGCCCGAGTTCCGGGGACGGGGCCTGGCCAAGCTGCTCCTCCACACCGCCTTCGCGTCCGACGCCGCTCGCGCGCGGGCCGGCACCCTCCTGCACGTCGACACCAACAACACGACGCCGGCGCTCGACCTTTACCTGGATCTCGGCATGCGACCAGTCCTCGTCATCGACGCCTGGCGCCGCCCCGGCACCTGACGCCACCCGTTCTGGTGCCTCGCGTGCAACACCTGGGGAGCGTCGATCTTTCCAGCGGCGCCTGCATACGGCCAGCGCGGCCGAGCGTTTCCCCTGGTGGGAATGCATCGTCGCGCAGGTCCGAGCATGGCTATGCGTTCTGGTCCCATTGCACGACAGCCCCCTGCGTTGCCAACTCGCTACCAGAACGAAGGGTTCGGTCAGCGCCGGCGGGTGAGGTGGGTGCGGTAGTCGGACAGCCAGGGGCCGACGGCGGCGGTGGCACGGCGGGCGCGGGCGGCCTGGCCCCGCGCCGCCACCACCGGGCGGCGGGCGTCGACGCCGGCGGCGTAGGGGGAGTTGGCGAGGATGAAGCGGCGCACGACCGGGGCCGCGGCGCGGATGACCGCGAGGCGTGAGCCGAGGAGCCCGCGGATGTCGTCGAGGTAGTCCGAGTAGTAGCGCTGCTGGTAGCCGAGCAGGGCCTGGCTCTCGTCGGTGTCGAGCCAGTCCGTGTAGAAGCGGCGGTCGCCGAAGGCGTCGACGGGCAGCGGGGCCACCCCCATCACCGCGAGGCTCTCGTTGAGCCAGTCCCGGTAGAGGGCCCGCTTGTCGGCGCCGCCGGCGATGTTCAGGGTCTTGCCCGCCACCGCCTCGTTCCCGACGGTCGCCGCCAGCGCGGCGGCGACGTCCCGGGGGTGGGTGAACTCCACCCGGGTCTCGGGGTGCAGCTCGAACACGAACGGGATGATGGGCACCAGCGCCACCGGCGGCGTCATGCCGAGCCGGAAGACGGTCCAGCGCAGGCCCGACGCCCGCACCAGGGCCTCGCACTCCACCTTCTGCCGGGAGTAGTTGTCCTCGGGGTGGGGCTCCTCGTCCACGGTGCGCGGGCCCGTGGCGTCGGCGTTGCGCCCATAGACCTGCGCGGTCGAGGTGAAGGTGATCCCGGGCGGCGTGGCCGAGGCGGCGGCGGCGTCGAGCAGGGCGCGCATGCCGCCGACGTTCACCGCGTACGCGGCGAGCTGGTCGGCGTCGGTGGCGGGCGGGATGACCGCAGCGAGGTGCAGGACGTGGTCGACCCCGCCGACGGCGCGGCTGAGCAGGTCACGGTCGGTGATCGAGCCCCAGCACCGGTCGACCCGGGCGCTGAAGCCGGCGGCGACGGCGCGATTCGCCTTCGACGGTAGGTCGAGGGCCCGCACCCGCAGGCCCCGGTCGACCAGTTCGCGCACCGTCGCCGCGCCGACGTTCCCGCAGGCGCCCGTCACCAGCACCATCGGCCTCACGAGAGCGCCTCCGCTACGGCGACCGCGGCCTCCTGAGCGGCAGCCACCGCGAGGGCGACGTCCTCGCCGGTGTGGGCCGCGGACACGAAGAACTTCTCGTGGGCCCGGAGGATGCCGCGGTCGAGCAGGAAGTCCGAGAAGCAGAGGTTGGCGAAGGCGTCGGCGGCGAGACTCGACCGGTGGTCCACCACCGGCTGGTCGGTGAACCACGTGTGGAACGCCGCCGGCTCGCCCAGCACCTGCACGGGCAGGCCGGCCGCCGTGATGGCCTCGCCGACGCCGGCCATGAGCGCGCGGCCCGTCGCCTCGAGCTCGTCGTAGAAGCCCGGTCGGCGCAGCTCGCCGATGACCGCCAGCGCCACGGCCATCGCCACCGGGTTCGAGGAGTACGTCCCGGTCTGCATGGTGAAGGGAAGGCCGGACATGCGCCGCACCGGGTCGGCCAGCTCGAGCAGATCCGCCCGACCGCAGATGGCGGCGAAGGGCACGCCTCCGGAGATGGTCTTGCCGAGGGCGCACAGGTCGGGCACGACGCCGTAGCGCTCCTGGCCGCCTCCGAGGGCGAGACGGAACCCGGTGACCACCTCGTCGAAGACGAGCACGATGCCGGCGTCGCGGGTGACCCGGCGCAGGCCCTCGAGGAAGCCGGGCGCGGGCACGAACGTGCGCTGCATCGGCTCGACGATCACGGCGGCGAGCTCGTCTCGGTGCTCGGCGATGATCGCCTCGGCGGTGGCCAGGTCGTTGAAGGGCGCCACCAGCACCTCGGGCACCACCGCGGCGGGGATGCCGAAGGTGTCGGCCACGGCCGCGGGGAACGGCGGCGGGTCCCAGTTCCACTGGGTGCTGACCATGGCGTAGTCGTGCATGCCGTGGAAGGCGCCCTCGAACTTGAGCACCTTGTCCCGCCCGGTGGCCGCCCGGGCCAGGCGCAGGGCGAAGAAGGTGGCCTCCGAGCCGGTCGAGTGGAACGACACCTTCTCCGCGCACGGCACCGTCTCGCACAGCGCCTGGGCCAGCTCGACCGCCGAGGCGGTGAGGACGAGATGGGAGGTGCCCCCCGCGGCGGCCCGACCGATCGCCTCCAGCACCGCCGGATGGGCGTGGCCGAGCACGTGGGGCCCCGACCCGAGGAGGAAGTCCACGTACTCGTTGCCGCTGCGGTCCCAGAGGCGGCTGCCCGCGGCCCGCTCGACGATGAACTTGCGGCCCTCGTCGAGCGACGGGCCCCGGGTGCCCTCGGGGAACAGCCGGCGCGCCTCGTCGAGCAGTGCGGCCTCCTCCGCGGTGCGCGGCCGCCTCGGCGACAGCCCGGCCATCAGCGGGTCACCCCGCCACCCTGTCGTCTGAGTACGGAGCCCGGCTCGGCGCGGCGAATGTCCGGCACACGGAACGAGCGGTCGGTCGTCACGACGGCACCCCGGCGGCCGGGAGGTCGGGGAAGAAGCGCTCGACGTAGTCGGCGAAGCGCTCGTGGATGGCGCCGGCGGTGAGGCCGAAGTCGTCCTTGCCGTAGGTGTGCTCGCCGAACTTGCCGGGCGGATTGTCGGCCTGCCAGGCCGCCATGGTGCGCTCGGCCTCGGCCGAGAGGGGCTCGTCGAAGTGGTCGTAGATGGCGGCGATGGTGCCCATCGGGTCGGCGAGCAGATCGTCGAACCACACGTCGTGGAACTGGTCCTCCCGACCGGCCCGGGCGGCGAGGCCACGGGTCATGGCCTCGGACCACACGTCGAGCTGGTGCTGGGCGAACTGCTCCCGGTCGGGCGGCACCTCCTGGAGGGTGCGGAAGCCCTCGCAGAGCCCGACGTAGGACGCCAGCACCGAGGCCGGGTCGCGGTGGGTCCAGACGATGCACGCATCGGGGTAGACCTCGAGCAGGGCGTCGATGTGGCGGATGTGCACCGGGTACTTCAGCAGCCACCGGGTGCCGACGGCGTACGACCCGACGAGCTGCACCAGCTTCTTGTGGCGTCGGTACGACTCGACGTGGTGGTGCGAGCGGTACCACTCGGCGTAGGTGGGGACCGTGCTGGCCACCTCGAAGTAGTCGTCGGTGAAGCTCTGGGCGAGGAAGTGGCGGCACTCCTCAGGGCCCGGCGCGGTCATGTGGTGGATCGACTCGAGCTTCTCGCCGCCGAGGTAGATCATGCGGAGCTCGGACTCGGTGGCGGCGTAGTCGTAGGCCGCCTCCCACGAGTGGCGGGGCGGTCGCGGCTGGGGGTGGGTGGCCAACCAGTAGGCGAGGCACTGCGTGTCGGGGTTCGAGCCCATCAGGTAGTGCAGGGCGGTGCTTCCGGTACGCACGAGGCCGGTGATGATGATGGGTCGCTCGACGGGCACGTCGAGCGCCGACGGGCGCAGGTCCCACCAGCGCTCGGCCCGGAGGCGGCCCCGCAGGATGTTCACGAGGAAGTACTCGGCCATCACCTTGCCGGTGCGGGTGAAGCGGGCCTCGTGGTCGTAGCTGTCGAGCAGGATGCGCAGTGGCTCGAGGTACGACGGGTCGCCGAAGTCGTCGGCCCCGCCCTCGCAGGCGACGGCGCGCTCGTGGAGCTCCTGCTCGCGGTCGGCCCACCGCGGGATCGCCATGGCCGCCGAGTGTAGGAGTGCACCGTTGCCCCGGCGGTCGGCTTGACTGGCGCGATGGACGAGACGCTGCGGAGCGGAGCGGAGCAGCCCCAGGGCCTGCCCTCGGATCCCGAAGGGGCGCCGACGAAGGAGGCGCAAGGCAGCGGGCACGAGACGCGAGCCTCCATGCCGGTCCACGCCGACGCCCCCGAGTGGTTCCGGCGGGCGCTGGCGGTGCCCTTCGAGGACCGGACCGTCGATGTCGAGGGATGCCCGGTCCACTACCTCGCCTGGGGCGAGCCGGGCCGCCGGGGCCTCGTGTTCGTGCACGGCGGCGGCGCCCACGCCCACTGGTGGACCCACGTGGCCGCCACCTTCGCCGGCCAGTACCGGGTGGTGGCCGTCGACCTCTCGGGCCACGGCGACAGCGGCCACCGCGACGTCTACGCCCTCGAGCAGTGGACCCACGAGGTCATGGCGGCCGCCGGCGACGCCGAGATCGCCGGGCACCCGGTGATCATCGGCCACAGCATGGGCGGCTTCGTCACCATGGCCACCGCCTCGCTGCACGCCGACCAGGTCGCCGGCGTGGTCATCTGCGACTCGCCGGTGAGCGAGCCCGACCCCGAGATCGCCTCCTTCCGGCTCAACGAGGCCTTCGGCCGGCCCCGCACCTACGCCAACGTCGACGAGGCCCTCGCCCGCTTCCGCACCGTGCCGGCGCAGGAGCACTACCTCGACTACGTGATGGACCACGTCGGGCGGCGCTCGATGAAGCCCACCGACGGCGGGTGGCAGTGGAAGTTCGACCGGCGCATCTTCAGCCAGTTCAGCCAGGGCATGCGCTCGATCGCGCTCCCCTACCTCGCGTCGATCACCTGTCGCTTCGCGCTCCTGCGCTCGGAGAACGGCCTCGTCACCGAGACCATCGGCGAGTCGATGTACGAGCGCCTCGGCCGGGTGGCCCCGGTCATCGAGATCCCCGAGGCCGGCCACCACGCCATGCTCGACGAGCCCCTCCTGGTGCTCACCGCGCTGCGCACCTTGCTCGCCGACTGGGACCACTCCGAGCCGCTCACCCGCCGCTGAAGCGCAAAGTGCGGCCCGGCCGCGCTCAGCAGGCGGGCAGCGTCGCGGGGGACGCTTCCAGGAGCGAGAGCGTCGCCCGCTCGCCACGGCGATACCACGAGGTCGCCCGGGACGAGCGCCAGTGCTCCGGCAACGAGCCGTCGAGGTGGGCGGCCGGCACGGCGGGGTGCACGTAACAGGACCGGCACACGGTCCGGGTGTTCCCCAGCAGCAGGGCGGCCTCGTCGATGGCCTCCAGCACCTGGGCCTCCCGTCCCCGCTCGTCCTCGGCAGCCTCCTCCCCGGCGAGGTGCTCGAGGGTGCGCACCGTCGCCCCCCAGGTGCGGAAGTCCTTCGCCGACACGTCGGCACCGGGGACGAGCTCGCGTAGGCGCTCGTTCACGTCGGCCGACGTCACCGTCACCGGACCGGCCTCGGTCTCGTACGCGAAGAGCGACTTGCCTCCCAGCTCGTGGCAGCGGCGGACGGCCCGGGCGAGTCGGGGGTCGTCGACACGGATCTCGTGCTCGATGCCGCCCTTGCCCACGAACTCGAAGCTCACCCGTCGGGTGCCCACCTCGACGTGCTCGTGGCGCAGGGTGGTCAGCCCGAAGCTGTCGTTGTCGTCGGCGTACTCCTGGTTGCCGACCCGGATCAGGGTCTCGTCGAGCAGGCGGAGGACGAGACCGAGCACCTTGTCGCGATCGAGCACGGGACGGCGGCTGTCCTCGTCGACCTGGCGGCGGACCGCCTCGAGGTGGTGACCGAAGTCGAGGAGCCGGTCGTACTTGTCGGCATCGCGCACGGACCGCCACCGGTCGTGGTAGCGGTACTGCTTGCGGCCCCGGGCGTCCCGTCCGGTCGCCTGCAGGTGACCACGAGGGTCGGCGCAGATCCAGACGTCGGTCCACGCCGGCGGGATGACGAGGGCCCGGATCCGCTCACGGGTCCGGTCGTCGACCGCGTGCCCGTCTCGGCTCTGGTAGCTGAACCCCTTGCCCCTCCGGACCCTTCGGATCCCCGGCGGCGCGTCCGTGACGTAGTGCAGTCCCGCCTGCTCTGCCGCTTCCGCCGTGTCGGTCATGGGTCGCGCCCCCTTCCCCTCCGGCACGCGCGACAGACCGGTCATTCGGCGGAGGGGGCGGGTAGGGACCTGGCGTCGGGGGGCGGTGCCGGCGACATCCGAACGAGATGACCTCCGAGCGACGTGCCGACGCCACCGCCGCACCGGGAACTCCAACAGACGAGACCGTTCCGTGAACGGGCAGGGAGAAGCCCAATGGCCAAGGCAACGCATCGCATCCACAAGGAGACCGCCCGCGACGCCGGGTTCGGCTCCGTCTCCGTCCTCAGCGTGCTCGCGGGGGTCGTCTGCGCCTACGGCACCTTCGCCGTGGTCGCTGCGATCGCCGGCGCGGTCACCAACGCGGCGGACATCGCCACCGAGTTCCGCACCGACGACTGGACCAGCAGCGGCGCCGCCGCCTCGGCCATCACCGCCGTCGTGCTGTTCGTGGCGTACCTCTTCGGCGGCTATGTCGCCGGTCGTATGGCCCGCCGAGCGGCCATCCTGCACGGCGTCGCCGTGTTCGTCACGACGCTGGTGATCGGCGCCATCGCCGGCGCCGTCGTCACCGGGATCGCCGACAACGCCGAGCTCGAGCAGAACCTCCGCAGCATCGGCATCCCCACCAGCTCCGACCAGGTCACCGGCGTCGCGATCGCCGGGGTGATCGTCTCCCTGGTCGCCATCCTCCTCGGCTCGCTGGTCGGGTCGTGGCTGGGTGAGCACTGGCACACCAAGCTGGCCCGGCGCGCCGTCGACCCCGCCTACGGCCCCCAGGCCGAGGCGTGGGACCAGGCCGCCGCCGCCGAGGTGGCCGCCCAGCGTCGCCTCGAGCATGACCCCGCCCTCCAGCGCGACGCCGCCGTCGCCCGGGCCGAGGCGGACCACCGGACGGGTGCTCCCCGTCGCGACGAGGAGCACCTGGATCTCCGGGACCGTGCCGCCTCGCCGTCCGACGAGCGGTTGACCGCCGCCGAGTGGGCCGAGCACCAGCGTGCCGAGCACGCCGCCGGCCGCACGACCTTCTAGTCCCGTAGTCCCGCTTCCGCCACCCCCATCAGGAGACATCCATGAGCAACGACACCATGCAGACCATCGGAACCGGTCAGCCCGCGGCGGCGGGAGGCGGGACCGCCGAGCACGCCCAGACCGCCGCCCGCGACACGGCCCACAAGGCGGCTGAGCAGGGCAGCGAGCTCGCCAGCACGGCCGCCGACCAGGCCAAGGACCTGACTCAGCAGGCCAAGCAGCAGCTGGGGACCGTCACCAGCGAGGCCCGTGATCAGGCCCGTCGGGCCCTGTCCACGACCGGTGACGAGATCACCAGCCAGGTGGACGAGCGGCTCAGCGACGCCACCGAGATGGCCCGCTCCCGCTCCCGTGAGCTCCGCGCCCTGGCCGAGGGCCGTCCCGAGGAGGCCGGCACCACCCGGGACCTCGCACTGAAGGCGAGCGAGCGCCTGGATTCGATGGCCGACCGGGTGGACGACCTCGGCGTGCGCGGGATGGTCGAGGAGGTGTCGGAGTTCGCCCGCCGTCGACCGCTGCTCTTCCTCGCCGGTGCCGCCGGCGCCGGCCTCCTCGTGGGAAGGCTCGCCCGTGCCACGAAGGAGGCGGGTGGCTCGTCGTCGTCCGGCGCCATGACGCCGACGGCGACCGCGCCGACCACGCCGCTCGGCAGCCCTCGTCCCCTCGGCGACACCGCCCCCACCCCCATGGGGGCCACCGCCCCGCTGGGCGTGGACCCCACCTCGACCGGGGGTCCGGTCCCCGGCCCCGCCGGGGGGCAGGTCCCGCCGCCGCCGCCCCCCGCCGTCCCCCAGCAGGGACCGACGGGAGCCGGCCCCGCGGGAGGGACGTTCTGATGGCGGCCCCGTCCGCCGATCGCCCGGTGGCGAACGGCCAGGTCCGCGAGCGCAGCCTCTCGGAGCTGGTGGGCGACATGACCCAGGACGTGTCGACCCTCCTGCGCAAGGAGGTCGAGCTGGCCCGTGAGGAGCTCAAGGTCGAGGTCTCCAAGGCCGCCCGGGCCGGCGGCGGCTTCGGCGCCGCCGCCTACGCCGGCATCCTCGCCGGCGTGGGCCTGGTCATGACCCTCGGGTTCCTCCTCGACGAGGTGATGCCCACCTGGGTCGCCTTCCTCATCGTGACCGTCCTGTTGGTCGCCGTGGCGACCGCCGCCTTCCTGGCCGGCAAGAAGCAGCTCGAGACCGTCGACCCGGTCCCGGAACAGACCATCCAGACCCTCAAGGAGGACAAGCAGTGGCTGAGCGAACAGCGGAACTGAGGCGGGACATCGAGATGACCCGCGACCACATGAGCACGACGCTCGACGAGATCGGTGAGCGGGTGAGTCCCGGGCGCGTCGTGCAGCGACGGATGGACCGGGTCCGAGCGGCAACCTCCCGGGCCGGCCAGCGGGTCATGGGCACGCCGCAGTCGGCGGCGAGCAGCGTCCGGGACACCGCCGGCGGCGCCGCGGGGTCGCTGCGTGACGGTGTCGGCAGCGTCGCCGGCACCGTCTCGGACGCGGCCTCGGGTGCCGCCGGAACGGTGGCGGCGGCACCCGGACGCATCGAGCACGGCATCGAGTCGGGGACCCAGGGCAACCCACTCGCCGCCGGTGCCGTCGCCTTCGGCGTCGGCCTGCTCGTGGGGTCGATGACCCCGAGCACCGGGGTCGAGGCCCAGGTGGCCGAGCAGTTGAGCGAGCCGGTGCTCGAGCCCCTCAAGGCCGAGGCCAGGGACCTGGGCCAGGAGGTGGCGCACACCGCGCAGGCCGAGGCCCAGGAAGCGATGGCGGCGACCACCGAGACTGCACGGTCCGCGGCTCAGGACCTCCAGGGATCGGCGACGGACGCCGCCCAGCAGGTCCGCGAGCAGGCCACGCAGGCCGGCGGTGAGGTGGCCGACCAGGCGCGCACCGCCGCCGATCAGGTGCGGGGCGACGGTCCCCCGCCGGCGGCGCCGCCCGCCCGCTGAGCACACACGCTCCAACCCACCGTCTCGGCTCGGGCCGCCCCTCCGGGGGTGGCCCGAGCCGCGTCGCGACTGCGTCCCTGGACCCTTCCCTCGAGGAGTTGTCGAGTCCCCTCCCCGCCCTCCCGGAACGCGTGATGTGACGGATTGACAGATTCTGCCACTCTGTGACATCGTGGCGGCGGTGCGGTCCGCCGGGTCGCACCGAGGGAGCACTGGGGAGGCTCGATGCCGGGGCGTGTCGCACGGACGCTCGACGAGACGGGGACCATGTTCGCCATCGCGGGCGAGGGGTTCCGCCACACCTGGGCCGTGAAGAGCTGGTGGCGCGAGTGGCTCGTCCAGTGCTGGTTCCTCGTTCGGGTCACGACCCTCCCGGTCATGCTCATCGCCATCCCGCTCGGGGCGACGATCTCGCTCCAGGTGGGCCAGCTCGCCCGCCAGCTCGGCGCCGGCTCGGCCACCGGGTCGGCCGTGGTGCTCGCCATCGTCCGGGAGGTCGCCCCCGTGGCCACGGCACTGCTCATCTCCGGCGCCGGCGGGTCGGCGATGTCCTCGGACCTCGGCAGCCGCCGGATCCGCGACGAGCTCGCGGCGATGGAGGTGATGGGGGTCAACCCCATCTACCGGCTCGTCACCCCCCGCCTCTGGGCCTCCAGCACCGTGGGCGTCCTGCTCGTCTCGCTGGTCATCTTCTCGGGCGTCGCCGGCGGCTATTTCTTCAACGTCGTCCTCCAGGGCGTGACCCCCGGCGCCTACTTCGAGGGCGCCACGTCACTGCTCCAGCTCTCCGACCTGCTGGCCTCGCTGTTCAAGGCCTGGATCTTCGGGTTCATCGCCGCCATGGTCGCCACCTACAAGGGCATGAACTGCGAGACCGGTCCGGCGGGCGTGGGCCGTGCCGTCAACCAGGCCGTGGTGCTCACCTTCCTCTTGATCTTCGCGGCGAACTACGTGATCACGACCCTGTACTTCGTCCTCGTCCCGGCGACGGCGTGAGGGGGCAGCCACGATGACCGCGCCGACGACCACGCCCCTGCCCAGTCCGCTCGCCGCGCTCGTGGGCGTGTTCCGCGGCACCCGGGACCTGTTCGCGGAGCTCGGCGGGCACCTCGTGTTCTACGTGCGGGTCCTCAGCCGGGTCGGCACCGACATCATCGTGCGCCAGCGCTACCGCGGCGAGGTCGCCCGCCACGTCAGCAACGTCGCCGTGGGCTCGGGGGCGTGGATCTTCGGCGCGGGCATGGTGTTCGTGGTCTTCACCATGTCGTTCTTCACCGGAACCGAGGTGGGCCTCCAGGGCTACAAGGGCCTCGAGCAGATCGGCGCCGAGGCCTTCACCGGGCTGGTGGGCAGCTTCGCCAACGTGCGTGAGGTGACCCCGCTCATCGCCGCGACGGCCCTCGCCGCGCAGGTGGGCGCCGGCTTCACCGCCGAGATCGGCGCGATGCGCATCTCCGACGAGATCGACGCCCTCGAGGTCATGGCCGTCCCGCCGCTCGTCTACGTGGTGGCCACCCGCGTGACGGCGACCCTCATCGCCCTCATCCCCATCTACCTCATCTCGCTGCTGGCCAGTTTCTGGGCCACCAAGCTCGTGACCACCGAGTTCTACGGGCTCTCGCCGGGCGTCTACGACTACTACTTCCGGCTCTACCTGCCGCCCATCGACATCGTCTACAGCGTCCTCAAGATGATCGTGTTCACGATCGTCGTGACGCTGATCCACTGCTACTACGGCTACTACGCCTCCGGTGGGCCGGCGGGCGTCGGCGTGGCCGTGGGCCGGGCCATCCGGGCCTCGATCGTCACCATCGTCGTCATCAACTTCGTGCTGTCCCTGCTCTTCTGGGGCGACGGCAGCACGGTGACGCTGACGGGCTGAATGGGGACGCACGTGCTCGAGCGAATCAGCCGCAACCAGCAGGCCCTCGTCGGCGTCGTGGCCACCCTCGTGCTCGCCGTGTCCGTGACCGTGGCCATGAAGGCCGCTTTCGGGGCTTTCGACCCCGGGTACACCCTCACCGCCCACTTCGGGGAAGCCGGCCAGAACCTGGACACCCAGTCGGACGTGAAGGTGCGGGGCGTCAACGTCGGCCGCGTCACCGGCATCGACGTCGGCGAGGACGGCCGCGCCGTCGTGACGATGCGTCTCGACCCGGGCACGGAGGTCCCCCGGACCGCGGTGGCCGCCATCCGGCCCATCTCGATCTTCGGGCCGAAGTTCGTCGACCTCGTCCCCGGCCGCGACGAGGGGGAGGGCCCGTTCTACGGCGACGGCGACGAGATCGCCCGGACCGAGACCGCCCTCGAGCTGAGCGACGTCCTGGCGCACGCCGACGCCCTGCTCCGAGCCGTCGACCCGCAGGACCTCACGGTGATCCTGCGCACGTTCGCCGACGGGCTGGACGGGCTCGAGGGGCCCCTGTCCCGATCGATCCGGGATGCCCGGACGGTGCTGCGGGCCACGCTCGACAGCACGCCGGACCGCCACCGGCTCCTCGACGCCATGGCGGCGCTCTCCGGCGAACTGGCCGACCGGGGCCGGACGGTGGTGGCCATCGCCGAGGGCTTCCACCCGACGGCCGAGACGCTCTCGTCGCACGAGGACGAGCTCGCCGGCCTCCTCGACGGCACCGCCCGGCTGTCACGCGACCTCGCCGAGGTCCTCGACGCCAACCGGAGCGTGCTCGGGCCTGCCACCGCGGCCGGCGCCGACCTGGCGGGGGTCACCGCCGGCGAACTCCCGGGGCTCGTGGGCTACCTCCAGTTCGTCTCGAACTACAGCTCGATCCTCGCCGAGGTCATCCGGGTGCCCTCCTCGAGCGCCAACTACCTCATGGCCACCCAGCAGTTCCTCCTGGGATCCGACCCGTGCCGGGCACTCGTGATCGTCCCCGAGTGCCGCCTGCCCACCATCGACCCCGGCCCGGCCGCGGCGGACGCGGGATGACCGGGATGACCGGGATGATCGTTCCGGTGGGTGCGCCGTGATCCGGACCGCGCTCAAGTTCGGCGCGTTCGCGGCGCTGACGGTGCTCCTCACCGCGGTGATCGGCGCCCAGATCGCCAAGGTCCAGTTCGGCGACACCTACGGCATCGTCGCCACCTTCGACGACGTCACCGGGCTCACCGACGGCGACGACGTGAAGGTGGCGGGGGTGAAGGTCGGCCAGGTGTCCGACATCGCCACCTCCGCCGAGGGCCGCGCCGTCGTGCGCCTCGAGCTGGAGACGGACGTGGTGCTGCCCGCCGACACGGTCGCGTCCGTGCGCTGGCGCAACCTGCTCGGCCAGCGGGTCGTGTACCTCGAGCCCGGAGACGCCGGGGGGAGGCTCGAAGAGGGCGACCGCATCGAGCGGACCCGCTCGGTGGTGGATATCGGTGCGCTCATCAACGAGCTGGGCGGCCTGGTGTCGGCCATCGACCCGACCCAGCTCAACACGCTCATGACCGCGGTGAGCGAGGCGCTCGACGGCAACGAGGCCGCGGTGGCCCGCCTCCTCGACAGCGCCGGCGATCTGCTGACCACCCTCGCCGAGCGCCAGGACACCATCGACCAGCTGCTCGACGACTTCGACACCGTGAGCGCCGCGCTGGCCGACCGTGACGACCAGATCGCCACCATGATCGACAACCTCGCCCTCCTCACGGGCACCTTCGCCGGCAACGAGGAGCTGCTCGGGTCGACCCTGACCGAGCTGGCGCAGTACTCGGGCTCGCTCGATCAGGTGCTGGTGGCCAACCAGGCGGACCTCGAGAGCATCATCGCCAACCTCGCGACGGTGACCGACACCGTCACGGACAACATCGACGTCATCGGCGAGCAGCTGGCCAACCTGCCCGGCGGCCTCGCGGCGCTGCACGAGGTGACCAACCGGGGCGAGTACATCGTCATCCAGGCCCTGTGCTTCGCCGCCGGCCCACCCCCGTGCCCCACCCCCACCGACCTCCCCGGGCTCTCCGGGCCTTCCACGGTGGCGGCGGGACCCGACGCCCTCGCCAACCTCGGCCCCCTGGGGCCGTCGGGCACGGCCACCCCCGGGTCGCCCTCCGCCGGCGCCCTCCAGGGCCTGCTCCCGGGAGGGGCACCGTGACCGCCCGCACGCAGGTGCGTCGATGGGCGGGTCGGCTCGTGCCGGGCCGGTTCACCGAGATGAACCGACGGTCGGTGGGCATCGTCGCGCTGTCGATCATCGTCGCCCTGTGCATCGCGGCCTTCTCGGTCGGCACGCTCGACCTGCTCGAGCACCGCTACGTGGTGCGGGCGGTCCTCCCCGACGCCGCCGGCCTGAAAGCCGGGTCGCTGGTGCGCCTGGCCGGGGTCGAGGTCGGCGAGGTCACGGGGCTCGAGGCCGACCGTCGTCTCGGTCAGGTGGTCGTCACCTTCGAGGTGGAGGACGACGTCGCCCTCGGGCCCCGCACGACCGCCCGGGTGGCCCTGTCGACGCTGCTGGGCGGGCAGTACCTGCGCCTCGGCGACGTCGTGGGCACCCCGCACCTCGCCGACCAGCCCGCCGAGGAACGGCGCATCCCCCTCTCGCGCACGAGCGTGCCCTTCTCCGTGAACGAGACCTTCACCGAGGCGACCGACGTCGTCGACGCGATCGACACCGAGGCCGTCAACGACATGATCACGGAGTTCGCCGACATCGCCACGGACAGCGGCCCGCGGGTGGAGCGGGTGCTCCGGGCGCTGACCCAGGTCTCGCGGGCGTTCAACGAGCGCCAGGCCGTGATCCGGGAGCTGCTGGACCAGAGCGAGGTGCTGACCGCCACCCTGGCCGACAAGGACGAGGCCATCGTGCGCCTCATCGAGGCCAGCAACGTCGTGCTGGACCAGATCGCGGCTCGGCGCGACGAACTGGCCACCATCCTCGGGGACGGCTCGGACGCCGTGCGCCGCCTCGCCGAGATCGTGACCTCCCGGCGCTCGCAGCTCGAGGCCGTCCTCGCCGACCTCGACGTCGCCACCGACGCGGTCGCCGAGCACCAGCAGGACATCGACACACTCCTCGCCTGGTCGGGCCCCACCTACCAGCAGGTGGCGGCCATCGCCTCGCACGGGCCCTACATCGACGTGCTCCCGACCGCCCTCGGCCCCGACGTGATCGGCACGCTCGCTCGGTTGTACCCGCAGCTCGGGATCGGCCAGCCCGCGGGCGGGTCGCCGCTCCCCACGGCCACCACCGGGGGGACCCCGTGAGCCCGAGGGACGAGGGCGGGGCCCGAGCGGCCCGGCGAGGACCGAGCCAGGAGCGGGGAACGTGAGCCCGAGGGACGAGGGCGGGGCCCGAGCGGCCCGGCGAGGAACGAGCCAGGAGCGGGGAACGTGAGCCCGAGGGACGAGGGCGGGGCCCGAGCGGCCCGGCGAGGAACGAGCCAGGAGCGGGGAACGTGAGCCCGAGGGACGAGGGCGGGGCCCGAGCGGCCCGGCTCAAGGCGGTCGCCGTGGCGTGTGTCGTCGCCCTCGCGGGCGGGGGCTGCTCGCTGGCCGGCGGCGGGGACACGGCGTCCAGCACCCACCTCACCGTCGAGTTCCGGCGGGCGGTGGCGGTCTACCCCGGGTCCAGCGTGCGGGTGCTCGGCCTGCCCGCCGGCACCATCGACGAGGTCGTGCCCGAGGGCGACCGGGTCCGGGTCGAGATCTCGGTCGACGCCGACGTGCCCGTGCCCGCCGACGTCAAGGCCTCCGTGGTGCCCCTGTCGCTGATCGGCGAGCGGAGCGTCACCCTGTTCCCGGCGTGGCAGGAGGGTGACCCACGCGCCCAGGACGGCGACGTCATCCCGATGGAGCGCACGACCGTGCCCGCCGAGCCCGACGAGGCGCTCCAGGCCTTCACCGACCTCGCCCGGGGCCTCGACCCGGACGAGGTCGCCCGCCTCGTGCACGAAGGGGCCGAGACGCTCGACGGTCGGGGCGACGTCCTGAACGAGGGCCTGCGCCAGATGGGCGACCTCTCGCAGCTGCTCGCCGACGAGGACGACTCGCTCGTGGCCGTGGCCGCCAACCTGGATGAGCTCGCCGGGACCCTCGGCACCCGCGAGGAGCAGCTCGGGCACGTCATCGAGTCCTTCGCCACGGCGTCGCAGGTGCTGGCCGACGAGCGCGAGGACATCCAGGCCCTGCTCGCCGGCCTCGGCCAGCTCGCCCAGGAGGGCGACGCCGTCGTGCGATCGGCGCAGGACCACCTCCCGGAGGACCTCGCCCAGCTGGCCCGACTCACCCGATCGGCCCACACCAACCTCGACGCGGTCGCGCTGTTCGTCGATGCGTTGAACCAGAACTCGCAGGGCCTCATCGGCGCCTACGACGAGGGCCTGGGCGTCCTGGTGCAGCGCATCAACCTCACGCCCATCACCGCCGAGGTGCTGCGACCGCTCTTCACCGCCCTCGGCCTCCAGCTCCAGGCGCCGTGCGTGCCCCAGCCGGGGGTGACCTGCCCGTGACCCGCACGTCGCGTCCGCCCCGCCCACCGCGTTGGGCCCGGCTCGCCGCCGTGGGCCTGACCGTCGCGCTCACCGCGGGCGGGTGCTCGCTGCGCACGGCCGGGTCGCCCAAGGGCGACCTCGGCCTGACCGCCACCTTCGACGACGTCCACAACCTCGTCGTCGGCCACTCGGTCAAGCTCGCGGACGTCACCATCGGCACCGTCACCCACGTCCGGCTCGACGGCTACCGGGCGGAGGTCACGATGTCGATCGAGGACGGGCACCCCCTGCCCGTGGGCACCACCGCCGTCCTCGCCAAGACGTCGCTGCTGGGCGAGCAGTACATCGAGCTACGCCCTCCCGACGGCTCCCTGCCCACGACCGCGGGTCTCCTCCACGACGGGGACGAGATCACCCGGACCACCACCGAGGCCGAGTTCGAGGAGGTGACCGAGCGGGCCATCGAGTTCCTCGGCGCGGTCACGGCGAGCGACCTGAACACGATCGTGTCGACCGGGGCCCAGGCCGTCGGCGGCCGGGGGCGTGAGCTCAACGGCCTCCTGCGCGACCTCTCCGCAGTGGTCACCGACCTGAGCTCCCAGCGGGAGCAGATCGCCCAGACCATCGACGGCTTCGCTCGGCTCAGCCGCGACCTGGCCGCGAACGACGAGCAGGTCGCCGGCCTCGTCGACGACCTTGCCGGCGCCTCCGTGACCCTCGCCGCCAACCGCGATCGGATGCTCACGGCGCTGGCCGGGATCCGGGACATGAGCGAGGTCAGCACCGACACCGTGCTCCTCCCCCATCTCGACGACCTGATCTCGACCCTGCGCGACCTCGACCCGATCGTGGCGACCGTGGCGGGCCAGCGACCGCTCATCGAGTCCCTCCTGCAGTCGGTCAACCAGTTCCTGGTCAAGATCTCGAACAACGTGGCCGCCCGCGACACCGGTGCCGCCGCCCAGGCCCAGTACATCTGGGCGCGGGGCCTGGCCACGCCCTCCGGCACCGTCGGCGACGCCGAGCCGCCCGTGCCCACCGACCCGGCTCCGGTCGCCCCGCCCGTAGCGGCACCCGCCGACCCCCGCAACGGTCTCGACGACGTCAACAACCTCGTGGCCTCGATCCTCGGGCTGTTGGGGGCGCTCCCGGGCGTGACCCTCCCCGACGAGGTCTGCGACCAGCTCGTCGGCCTCCAGCAGACCGTCGACGACACCTTGGCCCTCGGCCTGGCCGCCCAGCTCCCCCAGGTGTGCCCTGCCGACGGGGGGAGCACCTCACCGGGCGGGACGGCGCCGGGGGGTCAGGGCCCGCTACCGGTCCCCGTGCCCGGCACCGGGGGCTCAGGCGGCTCGGGTGGCGGCGAGCTGCCCCTCCCCCTCCCGGGGGTGGGCGGATGAACCGCCGCGTGGCCGTGAACCTGACCGTCTTCGCCCTGCTGGGCGCCGTCCTCGCCTACTGGGCGGTCGGCAACGTCCTGCAGATCGATCTGGTCGACCGCCCGTACACCCTCACCGCCGACTTCGAGAGCTCGCCCGGCCTCCAGCCAGGGTTCGACGTGGGCTACCTCGGTACCCCCATCGGCCGGGTGCGGGCCGTGGACCTCGAGGACGGCGGCGTCTCCGTCACCCTCGCCATCGACAAGGGTCACCACGTGCCCGAGGGCTCCTCGCTGGCCGTGCGGCGGAAGTCGGCCATCGGCGAGCCGTACGTCGACGTGGTGCCGCCCGCCGGCGCCGGCGTCGACGGGCCGTTCCTCGAGCCGGGCGCCCACATCACCCGGGAGCGGACGTCGACCCCGTTGGCGTACGCGGAGCTGTTCGACGCCCTCGACGACCTGGTGAGCGCCGTGCCCCGCCAGGACCTGGACACCCTCCTCCACGAGTTGGCCGTCGGCCTGGACGGCCGCTCCGAGGACCTGCGCCGCCTCATCACGGGCAGCAGCGACGCCCTCGCCACCTTCGCCGACCACAGCGAGCTGATCGAGGAGTTCACCGCCAACATGGCCGACCTCGTGGGCACCTTGAGCGATCACCGCGAGGCGCTCGGCCGGGGCCTCGACAACGCGGAGGTGGTGACGGGCAGCCTCGCGGAGGCCAACGCCGATCTCCAGCGGGTGCTCGAGGACGGTGACTCCCTCTCGAACCGGACCGCCGACCTGCTCGCGGCGGCCAAGCCCGAGGTCAGCTGCGTGCTGGGCGACCTCGGCGCGCTGGCGGTCCGCCTCGGCCGACCCGACCTGCTGGGAGCCATCGAGCAACTGCTGGCCACCGGGCCGGCCGCCGCTCAGGTGTTCACCGACTCCAGCCAGGGCGGCGTCGTCGCCAACGAGGACGACGGCCCGTACATCCGCGCCATCCCCCCGCTGAACATCGGCGGCGAGGAGCCCGTCCCGGTCTACGACGAGGTTCGTCAGCTGCCCGACGTTCCCGCGGTGGCCGCCTGCCCGGACCTGGAGCCCGTAGAGGCGCCGGCGGCCAGCCCGACGCTCGCCGCCTCGGGGAACGGGGCCGTGACGGGCGACAGCCCGGCCGTGGACCCGGGCGCGCCGCAGGAAGCGGCCGCGGACCAGGAGTCGTCCCGCCAGGCGGACGACCGCAGCCGCTTCAACCCCTTCGTGCTCGTGCTGGCGCTGTTGGCACTGGCCGCGCTCGCGGCGGTGCGCCCCTGGCGCTGGCTACCGCGACGCGGCGGATGACCCGAACCATGACCCCGGAACCGGAGGGCGAAGACATGACCACCGTCACCGACGAACGACCGACCGAACGCGCCGAGCAGCACCTCGAAGGCGGCGACGACCGACCCGCGAGGGACGCCACCGCGACACCGCGGGCGGTCGACGGCGAGCGGAGCAACCACCGCGACGACCCGGGGTCGGCGTCCAGTGGACCCCCCCGTTGGCTGCTCCTGGCCCTCCTCGTGTGGGGCGTCGCCATGTTGGGCATCGCCGCCTGGTCGTTCCTGCGCGCCGACGGCCTCGCCGACGAGCGCGACGACCGCCGAGCGGCGGCGAGCGTGGCCGGCGAGTTCGCCTCCGCGACCATGAGCTACGACCACCGTGACCTCGACGGCAGCCTCGCCGCCGTGACCGATCTGGCCACCACCGAGTACGCCGAGACGTACCAGAACGCCTTCTTCGAGGAGCTCCAGCCGGTGGTCGACGAGCTGCGGGCCCGTGGCCGGGTGCACGTGCGGGACGTGTACGTGAGCGACGTGAGCGACGGCACCGCGACCGCGGTGGTCTCCTTCGATGCCGTGATCCGCAGCACCATCGGCACGCGCCGGCTCGCGGGCTCGTACGTCCGGGTCGACCTCGTCGAGGAGGGTGGGGCGTGGAGGGCCGACGACCTCACCTTCCTCGCCACCACCCAGGAGGGACTCGACGGCCCGACCGGCGCCGCGGGGGCGACGACCCCGACCACCGCACCGGCAGGCTGACCGCGGCGGCGTCCACCGACGGCGCCGGGGCGCCGTGTCGCCGTGTCGGACGCCTCCGTCAGGTCGTCTTGACGACCAGCAGCGAGCAGGGGGCCTGGTGGCTGATGCGCCCCGGCACGGATCCCAGGGGGTTGAGGCGCTGCAGGCCATGGAGGCCCTTGTTGCCGACCACGAGCAGGTCGTAGCCCCCGTGCACCGCCTCCTCGCGCAGGGCCCGGGCGGCATCGCCCCGCGTGGCGAGGGTGGTCACGGCCACGCGGTGGTCCGCCAGCCGGGCGACCTCCCGATCGAGGACGAGGTCGGCGCCGCGCCCCGCCGACAGGATGGTCAGCTGGGCACCGTGCACGGCGGCCACCCCGACCGCACGGTCCACCGCCCGGGCAGCCGTCGCCGACCCGTCGGTGCCGACGAGGATCCGCCGATAGCGCCCGGGCGCCGATTCGCCGCCAGTGGTCGGACCTCCCTCGGAGCGGTCGCCGTCGGAGCGGTCGCCGCCGGAGCCAGTACCACCCGTGGGAGACATAGTGACACTTTAGGTCATATTGTCTAGAGTGTCAGCATGACCTATCGCACCATCGTGGTGGGCACGGACGGGTCCGAGACCGCCACCCGTGCGGTTCGTGAAGCGGGCCTCCTGGCGGGCGTCGAGGGCGCCCGTCTGGTGATCGCCACGGCGTTCACCCCCCACCACGCCGACGCGCTGGCACAGCTCGCGGGGACCCCGTCCACCGCGGTCGCCAGCCGCCAGGCCACGGTCCCCGCCGAGCTCCAGTGGACGGTGACCGACCGGGCGCAGGCCGAGGCGACGGCGGCTGCGGGGCGGCGGGAGGCCCGTGCGGCCGGGGCGGAGGAGGTGACGGTGACGAGCGACAGCGGCGCCCCGGCGGCGGTCCTGCTCGAGACAGTGGAGCTGCACGACGCCGATCTCGTGGTGGTGGGCTCGGTGGGCCTTCGGGGCCCCCGCCGCCTCCTCGGGAGCGTGGCCCAAGCCGTCCTCCACCACGCGCCCTGCGACGTGCTCGTGGTCCAGACCACCGACTGACCACTTCGCCGAGTGCGCCGCCCGACCAGGGCGGCAAGTTCCACTTGTTACAACCTTTGTCGTGATGTAACATCAGGATGCCGTCGGGGGACGGCAGCGCGCCGGACGCGCCAGGCACCGGGGAGGGACATGCGGGCACGGTTCACCACACAGCGACGATGGGTGGTCACCCTGGTGGCGGTCGTGCTGGTCACCCTGCTCGGCGGTGTCGCCGTGCTGGCCGCGACCCTGTCCGACAGCGAGGCGCCGGCCGTCGCCACGGAGCGCCCTCGCCCGCCGTTGCCGCAGGGCAGCACCGATCCCGGCCGCGACGGCGCCGAGCAGTCGGCGGTGGCGATGGCCAGCGAGCTGCAGGCCGTGCCGCTGCGGCGCGGCGGCACCTGCCCGGACGACCGCCTCGACGTGAGCTGGAGCGACCCGGACGGCGAGTTCTATCGCGGCTCCCACGTGACCCCCATCGGCCCCGCCCCCGACGAGGGCACGCGGCGCGTGAACGGCGTCGTGCGGTGCCGCCGGTCGGCATTCTCGTACGCCGGGTTCACCGCCCGCTACGACGAGGGCCGCTGGCAGATCAACCTCGTCCCCAGCTTCGACGAGACCGAGGGCGACGATCCCATCTCCCCCGACGTGACCGCCACCGATCCCGATGACGACCGGGCCGGCGATGATCCGGCCGGCGGCGACGGCCCCGCCGGCAGCGAGGATCCGGCCGACGACGACGACGCCCCGGACACGTCGACCACGACGGCGCCCAGCCTGGTGGACGTGCCTGACATCGGCGCCGGCGCCCCCGCCCTCGTCCCCGGCGAGAGCCCGGTCGACGCCACGACCTTCGGCCCCGACTCGCCCTGGGCGGGTCTGTGGGACGAGACCATCGAGCCTCTCGCCGACTACGAGCCGCAGCAGGTCTGCTCCCCCAGCCCGAAGCCGGGCACCGTCGGCTTCCACGACCTCGTCCTGCGCACGTACCCGGGCTCGAGCGACTTCGGCATCAGCCGCGACTGCGCCCAGGGTGGTCGCAGCGAGCACAAGGAGGGCCGGGCCTGGGACTGGGGCGTCCACGTCGATCGGCCCGAGCAGAAGCAGGCCGCGGCCGAGGTGATCGGCTGGCTGCTGGCCACCGACGAGTACGGCCACCAGTTCGCCATGGCCCGCCGCCTCGGGGTCATGTACGTGATCTTCAACGGCCACATCTGGAGCGCCTACGACGCCGCCGCCGGGTGGCGGCCCTACACCGGGCCCAACGCGCACACGGACCACGTGCACATCAGCTTCGACGTGGACGGCGGCCAGGGCGCCACCAGCTTCTGGCGCATCGACGTCCTCGAGCGCTTCGGGCTCGGCCAGTTCGGGCCCGCCGCCATCCTCCCCGAGTACGACGGCCCTCTCGCCTACGGCGAGGCGCCGGACCTCACACCCGCCGACCGGCGCGACCTGGGCGACGACGACGACCGCGACGCCCCCGCACCGCGCACGCCCTCCTCCCCTGCTGCTCCGGTGCCCCCAACGCCGGCGCCCGGTGGAGGTGGCACGGGTGGCGGTGGCAGCGGGACCGGAGGGGGCGGTTCATCGCCCCTCCCCGCCGTCCCCTCTTCCCCTGTCCCGTTGCCACCGCTGCCCACCCCCACCCTGCCGCCGGTGACCCTGCCACCGCTGCCCACGATCCCGGGCCTGCCCACCTGCCCCCCGGGCACCCCGTTGCTGCCCCTGCCGACCCACTGCCTGCTCCCCGAGTCAGACGCCCAGCCGGCGACATCGGGACCCTCCGAGCGGTCACCCCTGGTGCTCGTGCCCCTGGCGCTCCTGGGCGCGGCGGCGCTCTGGTGGTTCCAGCGGCGGACGTCTCAGATCAGCTAGCGGCGGCGCCCTTTCCGCGGAGCCACTGTTCGAGCTCCTCGACCTCGGCCTCGGTGAGAGGGAGGCCGGCAGACTGAGCCCGGTCGATGGTGTTGGTCAGCACCGCGCTCAGGAGGTCTTCTGCGGACGGCGCAGGATCGCCGTTGAACGAGGCGCCGCCGTAGAGAGCGGCACGGACGGTGTGGACGACCGGGGTACGACCCACCGGCAGCTCGGTCGCCGCGAGCTGATCCCTCACCCACGCGCTGCTCTCGTTGAAGTTGAAGTCGTGGGTGCGGACGTACTCGGCGAGGGCCGCCAGCACCCGAGGCCACACCGCCGTGTCGAGGCGAGGGAGGTCGGTCACCTGGCACACGTTGACGATGAGCGGCGGCAGCCCGTTGGTGTTCGCCGGGGGGTCGGCACTCAGAGGTGCGGCGACGGGCGCCTCGTGGCGCTCTGGGTCCCAGACGCAGCGGCTGTCCAGACCCAGCGGCGGCTCCATCGAGCGGAGGAACTCGCCGAGCGTCCGGGCCCCGAACCACTTGGTGGCGGTGATCTCCGCGCCCATGTGGTCGCGGAGCTCGAGACCCATCTGCGAGAGCAGCACCGGCGCCGCGGAGCGCTGCAGCACCGCCCGCACGAGGCGCTCCACCGGCTCGCGGTCGACGGGCGACAGTGGACCGCCAGCGACGGTGCCGGCCTCCTCGTGCGTCGGCTCGGGCTCGCCCAAGAGCAGATCGATCAGCGCCTCCTCGTCGAGGTACCAGTCCGCCACGCTCCGGTAGGCCGGAGCCGCCGGCCCGGCGGACATGAGGGCGGTGCGGCGGTCCTGGGAGCGGATCCGCTGCAACAGCGGGGTGAAGTCCGCGTCGCTCGAGGCCAGGACCACCTCGTCGTAGTGGGTCCGGGCGTCCAGGCAGTCGAGCACGTCCATGACGATGCGAATGTCCGCCGCGTTCTTGTGCCGTGAGGTCAGGGCCGGGCAGTCGACGACCTCGAAGCCCGCCCGGGTGAGGTTGGGGCGGAAACGTTGAAAGACGAGGCGTCCCGCGTCCTTCCCCAGCTCCGGGTCCATCCGCCAGCCAGCCGGGTTGAGGTAGGCGCGTCGGACGAGGAAGTCACGGCGGTCGCCGGGAGGGAGGCCGAGGACGGCCATGCGCTCGATCCACTCGTGCGGCTCGTTGACGAACGCCATCGCCGCCGCGCGGTCGAGGTCCAGAAGGCCCCCGAAGATGTTGTCGAAATCGACGAAGAGCGCCGATCGAAACCGTTCTGCCACGTCGATGCTCCCGCCTCGGACAAGCGAAGAGGCCGACCTTAGCAATCTGGCTCTCCGCGTTGGAGTGGGGAGTGAGGGGTAGCTGAGGGTCCACCACGCGGGTCAGGGGTCCCGCCATCGTCGTGGCTGTCTGAAGGCTGCGACGAGAGAGGAACCCCTGACGGTGAGCGACGGTACTGGTCTGGCGGAGGCGTTGTTGGGACTGCCCGGGTTCCGGGTGCTCGAGGTCCGGGAGGACCCGGGCGAGGTGGTGATCTGGGTCGAGACCACGGTGCAGGTGGTGGGGTGCGCGTCGTGTGGGGTGCGGGCGGAGTCCCAGGATCGGATGCCGGTCGAGATCAGGGATCTGGCGTGTTTCGGGCGGCCGGCGCGCCTGGTGTGGAACAAGCGGCGGTGGCGGTGCCGCGAGGAGCTGTGTCCGGCGAGGACGTGGACCGAGACCCACCCGGAGATCTCGTCGCGGGTGGTGTTGACCCGGCGGGCGGGCATGGACGCGTGCCGCCAGGTCGGTGAGTGCGCCCGGCCGGTGGCCGGCCTGGCCGTCGAGTTGGGGGTGTGCTGGTGGACGGTCATGGGCGCGGTCCGCGAGCACGGCCAGCCGCTGGTCGATGACCCCGGCCGGGTCGGGACGGTCCGCCAGCTCGGCGTCGACGAGACCTCGTTCCTGGCCGCGACCCGGGACCACCCGACGCTGTTCGCGACCGGGCTGGTCGACCTGCAACGCCACATCCTGATCGACATGACCGAAGGCAATTCGGCCGCTGACCTGCGGAGATGGTGCGCCACCCAGGACCCGGACTGGCTCGCCAAGATCAAGGTGGTGGCCACCGATCTGACCAACAGCTACCGGGCCGGCCTGTCGCCGCACCTCGACCACGTCACCCGCGTGGCGGACCCGTTCCACGTGGTGAGGGCCGCGAACCGGTGCCTCGACCAAGTGCGCCGCCGGGTGCAGCAACGCGAGCTCGGCCACCGGGGCCGCAAGCACGACCCGCTCTATCGGATCCGCAAGATCATGCTCGCCGGCGACGAACGCCTCGACGACCGGGGCCGCGACCGGATGCTGCTCGGCCTGCGCTACGGCGACCCCTACGACGAGGTCCTCGGCGCCTGGCTCGCCAAGGAGAACGTCCGAGACGTCTACCTCGCCCCCACCCGACGGGCCGCCCGGACCCTGCTCACCAAGACCATCGCCGGCTGCGCCGCCGACGACGTCGAAGAGATCCGCTCTCTCGGCGAGACCCTCGCCAACTGGAAGACCGAGATCCTCGCCCACCACGCCACCGGCGCCTCCAACGGACCCACCGAAGGGCTGAACCTGTGCGTCAAGAAGGTCAAGCGGTGCGGTCACGGCTTCCGCTCGTTCGAGAACTACCGGCTCCGAGTCCTGCTCCACGCCGGCGGGATCACCTGGCCCACCCGCCCACGCCCACCCCGGATCCGAACCCGCTCTCCCCACTCAGTCGCGTAGAGCC